>JAIBAS010000331.1 GCA_019695075.1 Promineifilum sp.
GATTCTCCTGAATCGCGGGCACTGCGATTCGGAGAATCGCGCCACGCGGAGAATCGCCTATTTGCCTATCCGCCCACCCTGGGTCATCATTACCCCCATGCTCCAACCCGGCCAACAAATCGAAAACTACCGCATCGATGCCGTCCTGGGTGAGGGCGGCATGGGCGTCATCTACCGCGCCACGGACGTGAACCTGATGCGGCCGGTGGCCGTCAAGGTGATGCACGGCAACCTGGCCGCCGACAGCGCTTTCCAGAGCCGTTTCTTGCAGGAAGCCCGCGCCGCCGCCCGCCTTGATCACCCCTCCATCGTCCGCGTCTACCACTTCGGCCGCCAGGAGGGCCTGCTCTACATCGTCATGGAATTGGTCGAAGGGCTGAGCCTGGGAGCCTACCTGCGCCAGCTGGCCCAGCTCAATCAGGTCGTGCGGCTGGAGGAGACGCTGACGCTGGTGGCCCAGGCGGCCGACGCCCTCGGCTACGCCCATCGGCAGGGCGTCGTCCACCGCGACGTGAAGCCGGACAACATCCTCGTCAAGCGCCTCGACCGGCCCGACCGCCCCGGCGACCCGCCCCTGCGGGCCATGCTGACCGACTTCGGCCTGGCCAAGCTGGCCGGCGACGCCGGCGAGACGCAGAAGGGGCTGATGATGGGCACGCTGCCCTACATGTCGCCGGAGCAGGTGCTCGGCCGGCCGGTCGATGGCCGCGCCGACATCTATTCGCTCGGCGTCGTCCTCTACCAGTTGGCCACGGGCCGGCTGCCGCTGGACATCCGCTCGCCGGAGCGGGCGGTGCAGGCCCACCAGTACGAGGCCCCGCCAACGCCGCGCGAACTGAACACGGGCGTGCCCCCGGCCGTCGAGGCGGTCATCCTGCGGGCGCTGAACCGCCGCCCGGAGAACCGCCAGCAGACGGCCGAAGAACTGGCCGCCGAGTTGCGCGCCGCCGCCGCGACGGTCACCGACCAACAGGCCCGCGCCTTCGCCGCCGACACTGGCTCGCTGGTGGTCAGCATGGTGACGGAGTTCCCGACGCCGGCGCGGCGCGTGGAGTGGGACATGCGCCCGCGGCTGCTGCGCGACGCGGGCATCTGCCGCGTCCTCTTGCAGAACGGCGCGCCCATGGCCCAGACCGTCCGCGTCGTGGCCGAGACGCCCCAGGGCGGTCTGTATTTCGACAGCGCCCAGAAGCAGATTGGTCTGGCCGCCGGGCAGCGCGGCGTGGTCGATTTCTACGTCCAGGCCATGAAGCGGCCGTTCATCGGCCGGACGAGCCGGCGGCCGTTCGTCCTCCACGTCAACACCCTGGCCGAGCAGCCGGGGCCGCCCACGCCCAGCCTCCAGGGCGCGGTCGAGATTCGGCCGCAACTGCCCATCTGGCTGGCGCTGCTGCTGGTGGCGCTGGTGGTGGCCTTCTGCTGGCTGCTGACGTGGGTGGCGTCGTCGCTGCCGGGGTTGAGTCAGTTGTTGGGATAGAAGATCTCACGCCAAGGCGCAAAGAAGCCAAGGACGCCAAGGAAGAAATAAGGCTTTTCTTGGCGTCTTTTGCGTGAGCCTCTTTCGATTGTGATAGAATGGACGTGAATAGACGGCTGGAGAGATTACGATGGGTGTCGCCACACTAGAAGGCCTGATCGTTCGCAAGCCGGAAGTGCATGCGGGCCGTCCGATAGTCGCCGGGACGGGTGTCGCCGTTCGCACCATCGTTGGTCACTACAAACTCGGCCTCACGCCGGAAGAAATAGCCGACGACATGACGCTCGATCTGGCCGGGGTCTACGCGGCGCTGGCTTACTATCATCTCAATCGCGCAGAGATCGAGGCAGACATCGCCGCTAACACCGAAGCATCAGTAGAGCAGGCGCTTGATCGTGGTTGATTCGATTCGACTATATCTCGACGAAGATACCATTAGTCGAGCGCTTATTGCCGCCCTTTCGGCCAGGAACGTGGATATCTTGAGCGCCCACGTTGCCGGCCTGATAAGTGCTCCCGATGACGAACATCTCCGTTTTGCCACCAGCACAGGTCGGACGCTGTTCACCTTCAACACACGCGATTTTGCCCGTCTTCATGCTGAGTGGCTGAGCACCGACAGGCACCATGCCGGTATCATCGTCTCCGACCAGATACAGGTCGGCCAGTTGATCCGCCGCTTGTTGCGGTTGCTGGATGGACTTTCAGCCGCGGATATGGGTGACCGGCTTGAGTTCCTCGGCAAGTGGAAATAGCTTGGCTGACTGAGATCTTCCTTCTCAAGCCGCCAACCGATAGCCAACCCCCGCCTCGGTCAGGATGAGCTTCGGCCGGGCGGGATCGTCTTCCAGCTTTTGCCGCAGTTGGCCGAAGTAGACCCGCAGATAGTGGGTCTCGTCCATGTACTCCGGCCCCCACACTTCCCTGAGGATTTGCCGGTGCGTCAGCACCTTGCCCGCGTGCTGGATGAGCAGGCGCAGTAGGGCGTACTCCGTCGGCGTCAGCTTCACCTCGCCGCCGCCCTTGGTCACGTGGCGGCGCGACAGGTCAACGACCACATCCCCCTGGGTAAAGACCGCCGCCGCCGACTCTGGCCGGGCGTGGCGCTGGGCGACGCGCAGCCGGGCCAGCAGTTCGTCCACGCTGAACGGCTTGGTCAGATAGTCGTCGGCCCCGGCGTCCAGCGCGGCCACCTTGTCGCGGTCGGCGTCGCGCACCGAGAGCATGATGACCGGCGTCGGCGTCCACTCGCGCAGCCGCCGCAGCACCTCCAGCCCATCCATGTCGGGCAGACCGATGTCAAGGATGACCAGGTCGGGTCGCAGCCGGGCCGCCTCTTGCACCGCCTCGCCGCCGCGGTCGGTCTCATAGACGCGGTAGCCGTTGGCTTCCAGAGCGATGCGCAGGAAGCGGCGGATCTGCAACTCATCATCCACCACCAGCACGCGCGGGCCGTCGCTCATAGCGCCGCCTCCTGCACCGGCGGCGGGGCCTCGCCGGCCGGCAGACGCACGGTGAAGCGCGCCCCGGCGCCTGGCGCGTTGTCGGCCGTCAGCGTGCCGCCGTGGGCCTCCACCAGCCCGCGACAGATGGACAACCCCAACCCCGTGCCGCCCGTGGCTGCGTTGGCCGACCGGTAGAACTTGTCGAAGACGTGGTCGCGGTCGGCGGCGCTCAGGCCGGGGCCGTGGTCGGTGACGGTGATGACGACCGAACGGCCGCGGCGACCGATGGCGATGGCGATGGGCGTGCCCGGCGGCGTGTAGGCGCAGGCGTTGTCGAGCAGGTTGACGAATACCTGCTCCATCAGCATGAAATCGAGCCGGACGAGGGGCACGTCGCCGGCCTGGTCAATGGTGAGTGACCGGCCGGCGAGGTAATGGTCGAGCTGCTCCACGGCCACGCCGACCACGTCGCCCACGTCGCACCATTCCAGCTTTGGCCGCAACTGCCCCGATTCGAGGCGTGACATGTCGAGCAGGTTGGCCACCAGCCGGTTGAGGCGGTTGCCGGCGTCCTGGATGTCGGTCGCCAGCTGCGTCCGCGTGGGAGCGTGTTCGCCCAACTGTGGGTCGAGCAAACTGCTGGCCGCGCCGGTGATGGTGGCGATGGGCGTGCGCAGTTCGTGGGAGATGGAGTTGAGCAGCGTGGTGAACAGCCGTTCCGATTCCTGGTGCATGGCGTTGCGTTGGGCCGCTTCGTCCAGCAGTTCGCGCTCGATGGACAGGGCGATCTGTCCGGCGAACGCTTCCAGCAATTGCTCCTGCTCGAAGGACGGGCGCGCGCCGCTGCGCGAGCGAATGGCCAGCACGCCGACGGTGCGGTCGGGCGTTTGCAGGGGGATGAAGTGGGCCGAGGACAGGGGCAGCGTGGCAGTGAAGCGGCCGGCGGCCTTATGGTTCTCGAACGCCCAGACGGCGACGCTGTACTCCTTGTCGTCAACGGCCAGCGTGCCGCCGGGATGGGGCCGGTGGGCCAGTTTGTCGCCGTCGGCGGGCAGAATGGCTGTCTCGGCGTCGAACACCATGCCGATCTGGGTCACGGCCACGCGCAACACGTCGTCCATGTCCACCGCCGTAGCCCGCTCATGGGCCAGGGCGTACAGGGCGGTGGTGCGGTCGGCGTGGCTGCGCGCCAGCCGCTCCTGGCTGCGCAGCCGGGCGGCCAGATTGCCGGCAATCAGGGCCGTGGCGAAGTAGAGGAAGAAGAGAACGATGTCCTGGGCGCGCGTGATTTGCAACGTGAAGCGCGGTTCGATGAACAGGAAGTTCCACGAGAAGGCGCTCAGCGTGGCTGCCAGCAGCGCCGGCCCGCGCCCCAGCCGGCCGGCGACGATCAGCACGACCAGCAGATCGGTCAGGCCGACGGTCAGATAGCTGATGAGCGGGAAGCGGCTGATGAGCAGGGCGTCGAGCAGGGTGATGGCGACGATGAGCAGCGCCGCCCACAGGTAGTGTTGCCACGGGGAACGCTCTCGGAGCAGCGGCAGGGTCAGCCTACCGGTGCTGCGCCCCGCCGGCTCGTCGCCGGTGACGACGTAGATGTCAATGTCGCCGCTGTCATCAATGATCCGGTCTACCAGCGTGGGATGGCGCAGCGCCTTGCGCCAGCCCGCCTCCTGCGGCTTGCCGACGACGATCTGGGTCACGTTGCGCTGTTGGGCCAGCCGCAGCAGCGACTTGGCCACGTCGTCGCCGGCCGTGGCGACGACCTCCGCGCCCAGGTCGCGGGCCAGGTTGAGGTGGCGGCTGAGGCGTTGTCGCGCGTCGGCCGAAAGGGGCGTCGTCGTCTCCACCGTCGCTGCCAACCATGACGCTTCCATCGTGTAGGCCATGCGCCGCGTCCAGCGGATGAGCTTCTCCGAGAACGGGCTGGGGCCAACGGCGACCATCAGGCGCTCGGCCGACTTCCACGGCCCGGCGATGCGCTTGATGTCCATGTAGTCCTGCAACTGGTGGTCGACGTGTTCGGCCGTCAGCCGCAGGGCCATCTCGCGCAGCGCGGTCAGATTGCCGGTGCGGAAGAAGTTGCGCGCTGCCAGCTCGACTCGCTCCGGCGTGTAGACCTTGCCCTCGCTCAGCCGCTTGCGCAACTCCTCCGGGGTCAGATCGATCAGTTCGATGGCGTCGGCCAGGTCGAGGATCGAGTCGGGCACGGTCTCCTGAACGGTGATGCCGGTGATCTGGTGTACGGCGTCGGCGCGGCTCTCGAAGTGCTGGACGTTGACCGTCGTGTAGACGTCAATGCCCGCGCCCAGCAATTCGATCACATCCTGATAGCGCTTGGCGTGGCGCGCGCCGGGGATGTTGGTGTGGGCCAGTTCGTCCACCAGGGCCAGTTGTGGCCGGCGAACGAGCAGCGCGTCGAGGTCCATCTCCTCCAACAGCGCGCCGCGATACTCCAGCCGCAGACGCGGGAGCTGCTCCAGCCCTTCCAGTAGCTCCCGCGTTTCGGCCCGGCCGTGTGTCTCGACGACACCGATGACCACATCGCGCCCCTCGGCCTGCGCCTCGTGCCCCGCCTGGAGCATGGTGTAGGTCTTGCCCACGCCGGCGGCCATGCCGAAGAAGACCTTCAGCCGGCCGCGTTCCTCGCGTGCCTCCTGGCGCTGGATGGCGGCGAGCAGCGCGTCGGGATCGGGGCGGTGTTCGTCGTTCATGACTTTATTCTAGCTCATCCAGCGCCAGATTGAGCAGCAGGACGTTGACCCGTGGCTGGCCGAAGATGCCCAGTTGCGGCCCTTCGACGTGGGCCTCGACCAGGGCGGCCACGGCGGCCTCGTCCAGTCCGCGGGCGGCGGCTACGCGCGCGACTTGCCAGCGGGCCGCGTCGGGGCTGATGTGTGGGTCGAGGCCGCTGCCGGAGGCAAAGAGCATCTCCGTGGGCACGGCGGCGTCGGCAGCCAGCCCGTTCGCGGCGCGGAAGTCGGCCGCCCGTTGCG
>JAIBAS010000220.1 GCA_019695075.1 Promineifilum sp.
CGTCGGCGTGCCGTTGCCGGTGCGGGCCGGCGAGTGCGGCGAAATGTCCGGCAGGCGCGAACCGGGCAGCTGCACCGTCGCCCGCGCGCCGGCGCGCAGCGTCGCCTCGTCCATGACCAATGTCGTCGGCGCGGGTTTCTCCACCAGGCTCAGGCCGCACGACGTGCAGAACTTCGCCCCGCGGCGATTCGGCGTCTGGCAATTCGGGCAGGGGAACTCGTCCATGGAGCTTACCATTTAGTTCGTCTGGGTCTCGTCCACGAAGCGAAAGATGACGCCGCCGATGGCGATGGGCCAGCCGGTGCGGAGCAGGTTCTTGGGGGTGAGACGGCCGTTGACGCGCACGCCATTTTGCGAGCCGAGGTCTTCAATGACGTAGCCGCGCTCATGGCGGCTGATGAGCGCGTGCTGGCGCGAGACGGTTTGCCACTGTGGAAAGGTCTCGTCGATGACCAGGTCGTTGTCAGGGTCGCGGCCGATGGCGAACGGCGTCCCGTGGATGGAGAAGCGTTGCGACGGATCGCTTTCCAGTTCCAGATAGACGGGCACAAGCACGCCGGTCACCTGCTCCGCGCCGACGGACAGGGGCACAGTGACGGCGCGGCTGCGGGCAGGGGCGACGCGCGCCGGCCGCCGGCGGCGCAACAGCAGCAGGCTGAGGATGGCCAGGCCGGCCAGCAACAACAGCCCACCGAGCAGCAGCGGCACAAGGCCGTCGCCGGACAACAGGCCGCCGCTGCCGCCGGGCGCGGGCGTAGGCGTGGTTGGGGCCGTGGCCGCCGCGGTGGGCAGGGGCACAACAGGCTCGAGAGTCTTTGTCGGTTGCAGCGTCGGGGTCGGGGCCAAGCCGGTCGCGGGCAGGGTAGCGCTGGGCGTCGGGGTTGTCGTGAGGGTGGGCGATGCGGTTGGGATGGCTGATCCCGTAGCCGTAGGTGTGGTTGTCGCCGTGGACGTGGAGGCGGCTGTGGTTGTGCCTGTCGTCGTGGGCGTGGGCGTCGGCTGGGCCAGCGCCGGCCCGGCCAGCAGAAGCAGCAGCAGGGAACAGAGACATACCAGACGCAAGCTATAGGCGAATACTCGGTTCATCTCCGTCCCACTCTCTCCTGTCCGTATTGGCGGGCACTCTGAGCGCGCATTGTAGCCTATTTTTCAGGCTACGCTAGTAGACCCTAAGCGTGGCGCGATTCTCCCGAATCGCGTTCCCCCTCAAAAACCCAGAAGGCGATTCGGGAGAATCGCGCCACAGTGTACGGCCCAAGAGGTTGACGGACATGGCCCGGTAGGCGTATGATCTCAATAGTCACACAAGTGGCTCGCGGCCGGTGGGCGATCCCGCCGCCAGACGACCGACTCAGGAGGCGATGTGGTCGATCAGACAAAACAAGAGGCCCTCGCGGCTCTCTTCCGCGAGACGAGCAGCGCCCATCACGACGCCTACATCGAGACAGACGGCGCCGACGCAGACTGGCCCATCTGGTATGCCGAGTATCTGCGCGACCGGTTGGCCGGCCTGCTGCAAGCCGACTTCACCAAGAGCGAGCTGGTCTACCTGCTCATCACGCTCGACCGCGAGCTGAAGACGCGCGCGCCCGGCGCGGGTTGGGTCGGCTATTACACCCGTTGGTTCATGGAGCGTTACGGCTGAGTGGGGAGCACAGAGGCCAATGATGTTCGATCAGAGAGAACGGCGCGAGTTGGAAAAGCGCATGAAGGAGGAGAACCGGCTGCCCCCCGGCCAGTCGGCGACGCTCAAGTTCCCCGTGCTCCACTATGGCCCCGTGCCGCGCGTCGATCTGGCCAAGTGGGACTTCCGCGTCTTCGGCCTGGTGGAGGAGGAGCAGCGCTGGACGTGGGCGGAGTTCAACGAACTGCCGCGCACGCAGGTTGTGCTCGACATCCACTGCGTCACGCGCTGGTCGAAGTTCGACACCGTCTGGGAGGGCGTATCGGTGCGGACGCTGGTCGAGCGAGGCTTCATTCGCCCCAAGCCGGAGGCGCGCTACGTCGTCCAGCACTGCGAATACGGCTACACGACCAACACGCCGATCGCCTTCGTCCTGCAGGAAGGCTTCCTGCTGGCGACGCATTTCGACGGCCAGCCGCTGACGCCCGACCACGGCTACCCGCTGCGCGGCATGGCCGGCGTCGTCGGCGGGCGGCGCGCCGACGACAAGTACTTCTGGAAGGGCGGCAAGTGGCTGCGCGGGCTGGAGTTCCGCGCCGACGACCAGCCCGGCTTCTGGGAGCGCAACGGCTACCACAACGCCGCTGACATCTGGAAAGAGCAGCGCCACGGCTGGCCGGGCTTCTGACGGCCGCCGCGGCGAGCGCGTAGACAGGGAGAGCTGAATTGTCCAACTTCTGTCCCCATTGCGGCGCGGAGCTTGTGCGCGCAGGGGCGGCGTTCTGCGCCACATGTGGCCGGCCCTTGCAGCCGCGCCCTAACCCCAGCAGCAGCACCGGCCCGCGTCTGGTGGCGCAAATCCCCGGCCGGCCGGAGGAGACATTCGTCGTCGCCAAGCCAGAGACGACCATCGGCCGCGACCCCGGCAACGACCTGGTGCTCGATAGCCCCGTCGTCTCGCGCCGCCAGGCCACGCTGCAACTGCGCGACGGCGCTTACTGGCTGCGCGATCTGGGCAGCACCAACGGCACGGCGGTCAACGGCCAACCGATCAGCGAGACGGCCCTGCGCGACGGCGACATCATTCGCATCGGCGACGAACAGGGCAACAACGTCGGCCTCGTCTTCCGCCACGCCGGCGCGGCTCCCTCGTCCAGCACGATCCAGATCGGCCGCCAGGAGTTGGGGCAGGCGGCCGTCTTCGTCATCGGCCGCGACCCGTCGGCCAACCTGCAACTCGACCACCCCACCATCTCGCGGCTGCACGCCGAAGTGCGCCTGACGCCGGTCGGGCCGATGTTGCGCGATCTGGGCAGCAGCAACGGCACCTTCCTCAACGGCGAGCTGATCAGCGGGGCGCGCCCGTTGTCGCCGCGCGACGTGGTGCAGATCGGCCCCTACAAGCTGGTCTACGACCAGGCCGGCTTTGCCCAGTACACGCCCGGCGGCAACTACCGCATCGACGCCGTCCATCTCGACCGGCGGGTGGTGGTGGGCGGCGGCCTGGCCCGCTTGCAGGGCGCGGCCACCGAGCGCGTCATCCTGCGCGATGTCAGCCTGTCGGTCTACCCGCGCGAATTCGTGGCTCTGGTGGGCGGCAGCGGCGCGGGCAAAAGTACGCTGCTCAACGCCATGAGCGGCTTCGCCCCGGCCGATGGCCGCGTCCTCGTCAACGGCGAAGACCTCTACGACAACTTCGCCGCCTACCGCAGCATCCTCGGCTACGTACCCCAGGACGACATCATCCACGGTCTGCTGCCGGTGCGCAGCGCTCTGACCTACGCCGCCCGGCTGCGCCTGCCCGACGCCGCCCCCAGTGAGATCGACGCCCGCGTCAACAAGGTCTTGGCCGAAGTAGAGATGAGCGACCACGCCGAGAAGCAGGTCGCCCGGCTCAGCGGCGGCCAGCGCAAGCGCGTCAGCATCGCCAGCGAGCTGCTGGCCGAGCCGGGCCTCTTCTTCCTCGACGAGCCGACCTCCGGCCTCGACCCGGGGCTGGAGAAGAAGATGATGTACACCATGCGCCGGCTGGCCGACGGCGGGCGGACGGTGCTGCTGGTGACCCACGCGACGGCCAATATCGATCAATGCACCCAGGTGGCCTTCATGGCCGACGGCCGCCTGACCTACTTCGGCCCGCCCCAGGAGGCGCTGGGCTTCTTCGGCGCGACCGACTTCGCCGACATCTACACCCGCCTCAGCCAACCGGCCGGCGCGGTCAAGTTCCCCACCGGCGTAGACCACCACCAGCAGCCAGCGCTGATGGCTAACCCGAAGGCAAGTTCGGCCGAGGTCTGGGAGTCGCTCTATCGCAACTCGCCGCAGTACCGGCGCTTCGTGGCCGACCGGCTCCAGGCGGCCGGCAACGTCTCCGCCGTCAGCCACCAGCGTCCCCGCCAGCCGGCCAAGCAGAAGGTCTCTTCGCTGGCCCAGTTCGGCGTGCTGGCGCGACGCTACTTCGACCTCATCCGCCGCGACACCGCCAGCCTCATCGTCCTGCTGGCGGCCATGCCGCTGATCGGCCTGCTGCTGCTGATCATGGCCGACCGCTACGACCTAACCGGCAAGAGCGAGACGGCCATTCGCAGCGAGATTCAGCAGGACATCACCGACGCCCGCGGCGACGACGACCCCGGCAACGACGCTGAGCAATTCCAGGGCATCTACCAGGTGGCCAGCTCGACGCAACGCATCCTCTTTATGATGGCTCTGGCGGCGACGCTGCTGGGGCTGTTCGGCGCGGCCTACGAGATCGTCAAGGAGGCGCCGATCTACCACCGTGAGCGGATGGTTAACCTGCGCATCCCGCCCTACCTGCTGTCGAAGGTCATCATCCTGCTCGGCTTTGGGCTGCTGCAATGCCTGCTGCTGCTCCTCGTCATGAGCCTGCGGGTGGACTTCCCCGGCGACGGCGTCTTTCTGCCGGCCGTCGTGGAGATGTACATCACCCTGGCGCTGGCGACGCTGGCCAGCATTGCCCTGGGCCTGCTCATCTCGGCCGTCGTCCGCAGTTCGGCGACGGTCATCTACATCATCCTGGTCGTGCTCTTCGTGCAGATCATCTTCGCCGGGGCCATCTTCGAAATTCCCGCCGCGGCGCGGCCCATGTCCTATCTGACGACGACGCGCTGGACGCTGGAAGCGCTGGGTAGCTCGGTCGATATGGAGCGGCTGAACGCGCGCGGCGGCGGCTGCCTGGAGCCGGAGGAGCCGCTGCCGGTCGGGCTGGCCCCCGCGGCCGAGGGGTATTGCGAGGAGGGCCAGACCGCGCTGCCGCCGGCGCTAACCTTCAACGTCAACTACGACCACTCGGCCGGCCATCTACTGGCTTCGTGGCTCATCTTGCTGGCCTTCGCCGCCGCCTTCCTGGGGCTGACGGTCTATGTCCAGCGGCGGAAAGATGTCGTGTAGGCCCAGGCTTTTGGGCGCGCCCGCCCACCGAACCGCGGCCATTAGGAGGGTATCATGTTGCCGCCGGGTCACGTTTTGCAGAGTCGCTATACCATTCAGGATCATCTCGGCGGAGGCGGCATGGGGTCGGTCTACCGCGCCTATGACCACCGTCTGAGCATTGAGGTCGCAGTCAAGGAGTTCGTGCCCCAACCGGGCCTGCGGCCGGAGGAGATGGCCCAACTACGCAGCCAGTTCCACCAGGAGGCAACAACCCTGGCGCGGCTGAAACACCCCGGCGTCGCCTCGGTCAGCGACTTCTTTGAAGAGGACGGCCGGGTCTTCCTGGTCATGCAGCTCGTGGCCGGCGAAACGCTGGCCAAGCTCGTCGAGCGCGTCGGGCCGCTGGCCGAGGCCGAGGTCGCGCGTCTCGGCGCCCAGTTGTTGACGGCGCTGGACTACTGCCACCAGCATCAGGTGCTGCACCGCGACATCAAGCCCAGCAACATCATCGTGCTGGCCGATGGCGCGCCGGTGCTTGTCGATTTTGGCCTGGTGAAGCAGTGGGACCCGGCCAACCCGACGACCCACTCGCTGTTGCGCGGCATGGGCACGCCCCATTACGCTTCGCCGGAGCACTACGGCTTCGCCACCGGCCACACCGACGCCCGCAGCGACATCTACAGCGTTGGGGCGACGCTCTACTTCGCCCTGACCGGCCAGGCCCCGCCGGTAGCCACGGACCGGCTGTTGCGCCCGGAGCTAATGGCCCCGTTGGGGCAAACCGCACCGTGGCTGTCGCCCGCAATCGTCGCCGTCATCGATCAGGCGCTGGCCCTGGCCAAGGACACGCGCTTCGCCTCGGCCGCGGCCATGCGCGCCGCGCTGCTGGGCGCGCCAG
>JAIBAS010000398.1 GCA_019695075.1 Promineifilum sp.
CTCGACCGGCTGACAGAGCTATCAGCGGCGCTGCGGCGGGCCTATCGCGGCGAACTGGCCCTGCTACGCACCGTCCCCGCGCAGGACATTGGCTTGTTCTCAGTAAACTGACCGCCGCCCCCGTAGCCCAGCCTGTCAGGCTGTCTTCTTCCACAGCCCGTAGCCCAGCCCGTCAGGCTCTCCCCGCCGGCCACAGCCTGACAGGCTGTGCTACGGCCCCCTATCTTTGCCCCCCGTCGCCGAATCGTGTATCTTCGGCGCATCTATGAAGGAAGAGCCGGCATGAAGATAGCGATCATTGGCACCGGACGGGTGGCGGCGGCGCTGGGCAAAGGCTGGGCGGCGCGCGGCCACATGGTCACCTTCGCCTCGCGGCAGCCGGGCAGCGAGAAAGTCGTCGCCCTGGTCGAGGCCGCCGGCCCGAACGCGGCCGCCGCGCGCGTGGCTGATGCCGTGGCCCGCAGCAGCATCGTCGTCCTGGCCGTGCCCTTTTCGGCCGCCCAGGAGACGCTGGCCCACGCCGGCGACCTGTCCGGCAAGCTCCTCATCGACTGCACCAACCCCATCGCCCCCGGCTTGCGCTCGCTCTATAACGGTGACCGCTCCGGCGCGGAGCAGATCGCCGCCTGGGCGCCGGGGGCGCGAGTGGTCAAGGCGTTCAACACGACCGGCGCGGAGAACATGGCCTCGCCCGGCTACCCCGGCGGCGCGGCGTCGCTGTTCCTCTGTGGCGACGACGAGTTGGGCAAGGCCGCCGTCTGGCAGCTGGCCGAGGAGATCGGCTTCGAGCCGGTGGACGCCGGGGCGCTGTCGGCCGCGCGCCATCTGGAGAATCTGGCCCTGCTGTGGATTCACCTGGCGCAGGTGAATGGCCTGGGGCGGGGTATCGCCTTTCGGCTGCTGCGGCGCTAGGTTAGGGGCTAGGGGCTAGGGGCTAGGGGCTAGGGGCTAGGAAGAGCGCTCTTCCCTAGCCCCTAGTCCCTATCACCTAGCCCCTACTAGGCGAACTTGTCGCGCAGGTAGGCCACGTAAGGGTCGATGGATAGCGGGCCGCCGCAGACGTGGGCGATCAGCTCGTTGGCGGTGAACTTGGAGCCGTGGCGGTAGATATTTTCGCGTAGCCACCCGTGGAGCGGGCCGAACTCGCCGGCGGCGATCTGTGCGGGGATGGCAGGCACGGCGCGCAGGGCGGCGCTGTAGAACTGGGCGCTCATGATGTTGCCCAGCGTGTAGCCCTGGAACGACCCACCGATAACGCCGGCGAACCAGTGGACGTCTTGCAGCACGCCGTCGCACTCCTCGTCGGCGCACACGCCGATGTCGGACAGATAGCGCATCTTCCACGCCTCCGGCAGGTCGGCCACTTCCAGCGCGCCCTCCAGCATGGCCAGTTCCAGGTCGAAGCGGATCATCACGTGCAGGTCATAGGTCATCTGGTCGGCGTCGGTGCGGATGACCGAGGGCATGGCCTTGTTGACGGCGCGGTAGAACGTCTCCAGGTCAACACCGCCGAGTTGCGTGGGGAAGGCGGCCTGTAGCTCCGGGTAGAAGTGTTGCCAGAAGCCGCGGCTGCGGCCGACGACGTTTTCCCACAGGCGCGACTGGCTCTCGTGGACGCCGGCCGACGTGCCGTGGGCCAGCGGCGTGGCCTCGTAGGCCGGGTCGATGCCCTGCTCATACATAGCGTGGCCCGATTCGTGGATGGTGCTGAAAAGGCCATCGCTGAGGTCGTCGGGCCGGAAGCGGGTGGTGATGCGCACGTCGCCCAGCGAGAACTTGGTCATGAAGGGGTGGTGGGTCTTGTCCTGGCGGCCGCGGCTGAAGTCGTAGCCGAGTTGGGCGACGACGCGCTCGCCGAAGGCGCGTTGGGCGTCCTCCGGGAAGTTCTGGTGCAGGCAGCTATCGTCGGGCGTGGGCTGGTCAAGCACCTGGCGCAGCAGTGGCACCATTTGCGCCCGCAGGTCGGCGAAGAGGGCGCGCACCGTCTCGGCTTTCATGCCCTCGTCGGCGTAGTCGATCAACGGGTCGGCGATGTGGCTGTAACCGGGGAAGCAGTCGGCCAGACGGCGGCTCAGGTCAAGCGTCTTTTCCAGGTTGCCGCGCACGGCGGCGAAGTCGTTGGCCGGGCGGGCGGCCGTCCAGGCCTGATAGCTGCGGGCGCTGTGCTCGTTCAGCTCGCCCACCAGCGCGTTGGGGATGCGCGTGTCGCGCTCATAGTTGCGGCGGGCGACGCGGATGAGCGCGGCGTCGTCGCTGTCGTAGGGCAGGCTCTCGGCGTAGGGCTGGAGGTCATCCAGCAGGTGGCCTAGGGCCGCGTCGGTGGCGCGCTCGTGGGCCAGCCGGGAGAGCAGGGCCATCTGCCGGCCGCGGGCGGGCGCGCCGCCGGGGGGCATGTAGGTGGCCTGGTCCCAGCTCAGGACGGCGCTGGCGTGGCCCAGGTCTTCGACCTCGGCCAGACGGGCTTTGAGTTCAGCGAGTTTCTTTTCCATTGGTTCCCTCATTTGCGTGTAGCGATTAGCCGGAGGTCTGCCGCAGCGCCTCACTGATCAGGAAGCGCAGCGCCGGGCCAAGCCGCCGGCCCCATGACGATTCACTGTGCCCGGCCCACTGCTCCTCGACGTGCATCAGATCGCGCAGCGGCCGGTAGCCCTTGCGCACGAGGATGCCCTTCATGCGCCGGACGCTGGCGTAGTAGCGGCGGGAGGCGGTGGCCCGATGGAGGCGTCCGCCGGGCTGCTCGCCCAGTTCGCGCGTGCCCGCGTCGAGGTAAAGCTTGCCCGGCCAAAAGGCGGACGCTTCCACGAAGTCGAAGATGGCCTCCTGGGCGAACCACAACGACGGACTCATCACCCCGGCGAAGCCGAAGGCGCCGCCGCGGGCGAAGAAGGCGTAGAGGCTGATCAGCCCGCCCAGTGACGACCCCATGATGCCGGTCGTGCGGCGGCCGGGCAGAGTGCGGAAGTCGTGATCGATGAGCGGCTTCACCGTATGGACGATGAAGTCGAGGTAGGCGTCGCCGCGGCCGCCGCCGAGGTGGCGGTCGCGGAAGGGCGTGTACTCGGCCAGCCGCGCCTCGCCGGCGTTGGGAATGCCGACGATGATCGCTTCCAGCCCACTGCTGTGGGCCAATTGCTCCATCGTCTCATCAACGCCCCACTCGCCGGCAAAGCTGGTGGCGTTGTCGAACAGGTTTTGGCCGTCGTGCATGTAGATGACGGGGTAGCGTTGGTGGCTCTGGTGATAGGAAGGGGGAAGGTAGACGAGCAAGTCGCGCTGGTTGCCCAGTTGTGGGCTATGCAGCGCGGGGGCCACGCGCACGATGCCGCTGATGAAATGGTCGGGGCGGCTGGTGTAGTGGCTGTGGTAGTCGTACCAGGTGACCGGCGCGTCTGACTCCCTCCGGATCGGTCGTGTTGTGTTCATGCGTTCAATGCCCGCCATTCGCGGGGACACTGATTGTCCCCTTTTTCGTGGCGCTGTCCAGAATCGCCGAGTCAAGGGGCTAGATGTTCGTCAACTCCGACTTCAGCGGTCTGTTGAGACTTTTCAGCGACAACAGCGCAGGATTTGCTAGATGCAGATCTCTTGTCCAAAACTGATGACGTTTAGGCCCGTGGTTCACGGCCAACAGTACTTCCCTCGCATTCCGCAAATCGCCTAAAGGTAGTAGCGCACGCCGGCGTTTGGAATAAAGACGCGCCCGCGGTCGGGCTTGCCCGACCGAGAGTGAGTAATATGGACTCACGCCGGTAGCCGCGCCAGGCGAAAACGCGTCGCGCAGCAGCGGACAAATGGCGCTTGTGGATAACCCCGCGGCGATTAGAATGCAGGGACGGTTGCGCGACGTGTGTCCACCGTCCCGCGCGTCACCGCCCCGCTTCAGGAGGGCATTGGGGGCAGCGCGCCGGCTACACTCACGTGGCAGGCCGATTCTGCCGAGACGGAGTTATGCCGATGAAGCCCCTTGCGCGCCTGTACTGGCGATGGTTGGTTGTTGCCTTGTTCCTGGTTGTTGCCGCCATTGCCTTATTCACTTCTCCCCGGCCAGCGTCGGTCAGCGCCCAGGCGCCGACCAGCACGGCCACCAACACGCCGACCGACACACCGACCGGCACACCAACCAGTACGCCGACCGACACACCGACCGGCACGCCCACCAGCACGGCCACCAACACGCCCACTGACACGCCGACCGGCACGCCCACCAACACACCCACCAATACGCCGACTGGCACGCCCACCAGCACACCCACCAACACGCCGACCGGCACGCCCACCAGCACATCCACCAGCACGCCCACCAGCACATCCACCAGCACGCCGACCCCGTCCGCTTATTGCGCCACGGGCACCGGCGGCTCGACCTATACGATCATTCTGGGCAAGGGCATGGCCAGCGAGACCAAGTCGGCCGGCGTACCCAAGATCGTCGTGCCCAACGCGGCCGACGTGGTCTCCCTCTATGGCCAGTTGGCGGGCAAGGAGCAGGGGCCGTACAACTATGCGCGCTTTCTGCGGCCCAATGGTACGTACATCAACGACATGTCTAAGGAAAGCCCCGCCTACCGCCGCAGCGCCATCTTCTGGTATGGCCAGGCGCTGACGCCGGCAACGACGGCCAACTGGCGGGCGCGGCTCATCGGCGCGCCGACCAGCGCCCCGTTCGTCCAGCGCGCTTTCATCCTCTACCCGACCTATGCCGATGAGGGTTGGCACGCCAGCGCCTTCGTCACCTTCCCGGTCAGCAGCCAGAACCACGTCTATTGGGACACGGCCAACGGCTGGACGCCGAGCCAGCAGCAGATCGTGGCCCTGCTGCCGCCGATTCGGCCGGTGGATGTCGAGGTCATGGTGGCCGTGGTTGACAACGACCGCGACACGAAGCCCTTCCGCCTGACCATCACCGCCGGGCCGGTCAGCCAGCAGGTGACGATCAATGGGCCGACCAACGGCGACCTGCTTAACATCGTCGCTGTGACACTGGCCAACGTGCCCGCCGGCACAAACCAGGTTGTTCTCGACCTCGTCTCGCCCAACGGCAACGGCGACTCTGTGGCCATGGTCGGGGCGACGGCCAACTACTCCTGCATCGACTGAGCCGGACGCGACCACCGGCGAGCGAGGGCGCGGCGCACTTCCCCCGGGTGCGCCGCGCCCCTTTTTGCGCTAACATTCGCCCCCATGACCGAGCCAATCGACAGCCAACCGGATGAGGCCGAGCGCGCTGCCGGCGAGGAACACCGCCGCCGCATCCGTTTCGAGTTCCGCGACCTGATCGAAGACCTGATCGAGGACGGCCGCCGCCGCGGCCTGTTCGACGACCTGGCCGGGCAGGGCCGGCCGCTCGATCTAGAGGCCAACACCTACGAGGGCAGCGCCGCGCTGGCCAACAAGCTGATGAAGGACAACGACCTGCGCCCGCCGTGGCTGACGCGCCGGGTGGAGGTTGTGGGTAAGATCGACGCGCTGCGGGCCGACATCGGCCGCACGTGGGGTCGCTACCGCGCCGCCTTCGCCGCCGCGCCGGGGGAGAGTCACCGCTCTGCCCTGACCATCGGCTGGGACGACGCCTGCCAGAAGTGGGAAACGGCCATCGTCGCCCTCAACAAGGAGATCGACAGCTATAACCTGAAGCGGCCGATGAGCCAGCTAGAGCTGTTCAAGCTGCGCCTGGCGGACGAGCTGCGGCGGGTTGATGCGCCACGCTACCTGCTCTAGCGACCGGCGACCGCCTCGTCGAGGACGGCGGCGATGGCCGCGTCCAGTTCCAGCGGCGCGGCCGGGGCAGAAGCGGACGCGCCCAGTTGCGTCAGCAGTTCGGCCGCCTCGCGCCGGTCCTGGTACTCCGTGGCCGGGTGGTGGATGA
>JAIBAS010000073.1 GCA_019695075.1 Promineifilum sp.
CCGGCTACGGTTGTCGCGCCGGCTTCACCGGCGGCTGAAGAGGAACCGGCCGAGGAGCCGGCCGCCGCGCCGCCGGCTATCGAACCGGAACGGCCGTTCGTCGCCCCCGATCCGGCCGGCCTGGCGCAGCCGGTGACCGCGCTGAAGGGCGTCGGCCAGAAGATCGCCGAGCGGCTGAACCGCGTCGGCGCGCACACCATTTGGGAACTGCTCTATCTCTTCCCGCGCCGCTATGACGACTACACCCTGATGAAGCCGATCAGCAAGCTGAAGTACGGCGAGCAGGTGACGGTCATCGGCACCATCTGGCAGACGCGCACGCGGAAGACGCGCGTCAACCAATCCGTCGTCGAGTGCATCGTCAACGACGGCACGGGCACGGTGCAGGCGACGTGGTTCAATCAGCCCTGGCTGGCCGACCAGTTGCCGGCCGGCTTGCAGATCGTCCTCAGCGGCAAGGTGGATCTGTTCCTGGGGCGGCTGGTGTTCAATTCGCCGGAATGGGAGCCGCTGGAGCTGGAGCCGCTGCGCACGCGACGCATTGTGCCCATCTACCCGCTGACCGAGGGGCTGACGGCCACCAAGATGCGCGAGGTCATGCAGCGCGCCGTGCGCGAGTGGGCCGACCGCGCGCCCGACCCGCTGCCTATTGAGACGCGCCGCCGCCTGCGCCTCTACTCGCTGCCCTACGCTCTCCAGCAGATGCACTTCCCGGAGAGCCACGACGCCCTCCGTCGGGCGCGGCAGCGGTTGGCCTTCGACGAGCTATTCTTGCTGCAACTGGGCGTCCAGCGGCAGCGCCGCGACTGGCTGCAACACACGGCCTTGCCCCTGGCGGCCGCGCCGGAGCGCTACGACGCTCTCCTGGCGGCCCTGCCCTTCAGCCTGACCACCGCCCAGCAGCGCGTCGTGGACGAAATTCGCGCCGACCTGACCCAGACGCGGCCGATGAACCGCCTGTTGCAGGGCGACGTTGGCTCCGGCAAGACCGTCGTCGCCGCCGCGGCGATGGTCACCGCCGCTGACGCAGGCGCGCAGTCGGCCCTGATGGCGCCGACGGAAATCCTGGCCGAGCAGCACTACCGCGGCCTACAGCGCCTGCTGGAGCCGTTGGGCATCCGCGTCGCCCTGCTGACGGGCAGCACCCCGGCCGCCCAGCGCGCCGACATCCTGGCCGGGCTGGCCGACGGCGACATCCACATCGCCATCGGCACGCACGCCCTCATCCAGCCGGCGGTGACGTTCCAGCGGCTGGCGCTGGCTGTCATCGACGAGCAGCACCGCTTCGGCGTGGAGCAGCGCGCCGCACTGCGCGAGAAGGGGCCACGGGCCGGCGAGGAGACTATCAGCCCCCACCTGCTGGTCATGTCGGCCACGCCTATCCCGCGCACGCTGGCCCTGTCGCTCTACGGCGACCTCGACCTGTCGGTGCTCGACGAGATGCCGCCCGGCCGGCAGGAGATCAAGACCCGCTGGCTACGCGCCTCGGAGCGCGAGCGGGCCTATAACTTCATCCGCCGTCAGACGGGCGAGGGCCGCCAAGCCTACATCATCTACCCGCTGGTGGAGGAATCGGACAGCATCGACGCGCTGGCCGCCGTGGAGGAGTTCGAGCGGCTGAGCCGCGAGGTCTTCCCCGACCGGCGGTTGAGCCTGGTGCATGGGCGGCTGCGTTCCGGCGAGAAGGACGAGGCCATGCGTGCCTTTGCCACCGGCGGGTCGGACGTGCTGGTGGCGACGTCGGTCATCGAGGTCGGCGTGGACGTGCCCAACAGCACGGTCATCGTCATCGAGGGGGCCGACCGTTTTGGGCTGGCCCAGTTGCACCAGTTCCGCGGGCGCGTCGGCCGAGGGGAGCACCAGTCCTACTGCATCCTCATCGCCGAGGACGTGACCGCCGAGGCGGAGCAGCGGCTGGCCGCGCTGGAGGCGACCAACGACGGGTTCATCCTGGCCGAGCGCGATCTGGAACTGCGCGGGCCGGGCGAGTTCTTCGGCAGCCGGCAGAGTGGCCTGCCGGAGCTGCGGCTGGCCTCGCTGCTGCACGATGTCGAGGTGCTCGACATGGCCCAGCGCGAGGCGGCGGCGCTCTTTGCCGCCGACCCGCAACTGGAATGGCCGGAGCATGCGCTGCTGCGCGACCGGCTGGAAGCGTTCTGGCAGCAGGCCGGCGACGTTAGCTAAGGCAACGATACAGGAGGGAGCGAATTGACCAAGCGAGCCGTATACCCAGGAACTTTCGACCCCGTGCATGTCGGCCACATCGACCTGATGTTGCGCGCCGCGAGTCTGTTCGACGAATTGTGCGTGGCGGTCTATGATCATCGGCGGCCGACCAAGTCGGTGCTGTTTTCTATCGATGAGCGCGTAGATATGATCCAGGAGGCGCTGGCCAATCCGGGCAACATCACCGTCATGCCGTTCACCGGCCTGTTGGTGGACTTCGCCCGCCGCATCGATGCGCGTGTCATCATCCGCGGGCTGCGCGTCTTCTCCGACTTCGAGTTCGAGTTCCGCTCGGCTCTGGCCAACCAGCGGCTGGCGCCGACCATCGAGACGGTCAGCCTGATGACCCGCGAGGAGAACTCTTTTGTCAGCGGCAGCACCGTCCGCGAGATTGCCTCGCTGGGCGGCGATGTCTCCAGCATGGTCCCGCCCGGCGTGGCCCGGCGGCTCTATGGCCGCTTCCGCGACGAAGACCCGGTGCTCTTTTCCGGCTCTCTGCCCCTACGTGATTAGGTGAATCGCATGGATATTCAACATCTGGTCGACCGTCTGGAACAAGCTCTCAACGAGAGCACCCGCGTCCCCCTGAGCGCCTATCTGCTGGTCAACGAGGAGAAGGTCTATAGCCTGCTCGACCAGATGCGTGTTGCTGTGCCGGAGGAGATCAAGCGCGCCAATCGCGTCGAGGCCGAGAAGGATCGTATTCTGGCCCAGGCCAAGGAAGAGGCCGAGCGCATCCGCGAGTTGGCCCGGCAAGAGGCGGGCGAGCTGGTTAAGCGCGACGCCATCGTCAACTCCGCCCAGCACCGCGCCGAGAACATCGTCGAGCGCGCCCGCCGCGACGCCGACGCCCTGCGGCAGGACGCCGACGTCTACATCGTCGATGTGCTGCAACGGCTGGAGCAAGACCTGATGCGCACGATGAACGTCGTCCGCAATGGGCTGGAGAAGGTGCAGGCCGAGCAGGTGGCCCAGGCGGCGCGCCAGGACGGCATCGAACAGAGCGTTTAGACGCGGGCGAAGCTGTAGCCCACGCCGCGCTGCGAGAGAATGTAGCGCGGTTCTTCGGGGCGCGCCTCGATCTTGCGCCGCAGGCGGTGGACGTAGACGCGCAGCCGATCCTCGTAGACCGTCTCCATCGGCCACAGACGGCGTAGGATGAAGTCCGTCGTCACTGTCTGGCCGGCGTTGCGCATCAGGATGTAGAGCAGCTTTGTCTCTGTCGGTGTGAGGGCCACGTCGTTGCCGTTGACGATCGCCCGCTGGTTGGGGAAGCTGACGGTCAGGCGTTCATCGACGACGGTGTCGGCGCTGAGGGTGTAAGCGAAGTCGCCGATGCGCCGCAAGACCCGCCGTACCCGCGCCACCAATTCCCCCGGATTGAACGGCTTGGTGATGTAGTCCTCGGCGTACTGGTCGATGGTCTGGATGATGGTGTCATCTTCGTCGACGGCCGTCAGCATGATGATGGGCAGGTCTGAATAGTTGAGGACGGTCTCGCAGAACTCAAAGCCGTTCATGCCATAGGGCATATGGATGTCAACCAGGGCCAGGTGGGGCAGACCGTTGCGGCGGATCAGCTCCAGGCCCTCTTCGCCCGACGCAGCCGTCGATACCTGGAAACCCGACTTCTGCAGAGCAGAGGAGACCAGGCGAACCATTGAATAGTTGTCATCGAGAACGAGGACTCGAAAGCTACTGGCGTCAAATCCCGCGGTCATTCCGGCTAATCTGTCCTTGGCCAAACCACGACCTTGAGTTAGCGTGAATTGCGCTCGGCGCGGCTCCAGCGATACAGCATTGATGTTCACGGCGCTCCACGGACGTACTTCCCCACGAATGCCTCACTTCCTTGCCCCTGCTGACATTCTAGCAGGGTGAAAGGGCCGACTCAACCGATTTTCACGCAACGTTCGCAATTAGGCGCTAACTCCTGACAATGGTTCAAGGGTATAATCCGGTTGTTACCCCTTCGCGCGGCCATTGCCCGAAGGACACGCCGAGCCAGCAACAATGCCGCCCCCTAACCATTCCCACGGCCTGGCCCCCGTGCCGCTCGCTCCTGTCGCGGTTGAGACGCCGGCGGCCGCCACGCGCGTCGACGCGCGCTTCTTCCTGGCCGTGGTCGGCGGCGCGGGCTGGCTGGTGGGTATCGGCGTGGCTTCGGCCGTGGACGCGGGGCCGGGCTTCATGCTGCTGATGGCGGCGGCGGCCCTTGTCGGCGCGGCGACACTGTGGCGGGTTGGTCGGGTCGGGCTGCTGCTGGCCGGGGTGGCAGCGCTGGCGCTGGGCAGGGCGCGCCTGGCCGCGGCCCAGCCCCACTTCGATGCCGGCGCGCTGGCGTTCTACAACGGCCACGCCGGCGTGGAAGTGCGCGGCGAGGTGATCGCCGAGCCGGAGCGGAGCGACACCAGCCTGCGGCTGCGCGTCGCCGCGCGGGAGCTTGTCCTCGACGGCCAGACGCGGCCGGTGGCGGGCATCGTTTACGTCCAGACCCATCGCTATCCGGCCGTGGACTATGGCGCGACGGTCAGCCTGCGCGGCGATCTGGACGCGCTTGAATCCCTGGGCGACGATGACTTCGCCGCCTACCTGGAGCAGCAGGGCGTCTATAGCGTCATGGAATACCCGGACGTGACCGTGCTGGCGACAGACGGCGGCTCGCCAGTCATCCGCGCCCTGCTGGCCATCCGCGCCCGCGGCCGGGCTACACTGGCCGCGATCCTGCCCGAACCACAGGCGTCGCTCCTGACCGGCATTCTCCTCGGCGACGACAGCGGCCTGCCCCGGGCGACGGGCGACGCCTTCAAGGCCACGGGCATGACCCACCTCATCGCCATTTCCGGCTTCAACATCGCCCTCATCGTCGCCCTGCTCGACCGTCTGATCGCGCCGCTGTTGCCCCGGCGGACGGGCGCGCTGGTCATCATCGTCTTCCTCGTCTTCTACACTGTCCTGGTCGGCGCGGCCCCGTCGGTGGTGCGCGCGGCGATCATGGGCAGCGCCTACCTCATTGGCCTGCGGTTGCTCGGCCGGCCGACGTGGGCGCTGGCGGGCCTGTTCGTGGCCGCCTTCCTGATGACCCTGCTCAACCCCAATACCCTGTGGCACCTCGGCTTCCAACTTAGCTTTGCGGCGACGCTCGGCCTGCTGCTCTACGCCACGCCCTGGTCGCGGCAAGTGGATCGCGGCGCGGAGGCGCTGCTGTCGCCGGCGCTGGCGCGGCCCGTCAGGCGGCTGCTGGGCGAAGCGGTCGTCGTCACCCTGGCGGCGCAGGTGCTGGTCGTGCCGCTGCTGCTCTACCAGTTCGGCCGATTGTCGTTGGCCAGCCTGCCGGCCAACCTGCTGGTGCTGCCCGCGCAGCCGGCGGTCATGGCCAGCGGCGGCGTGGCCCTGGGCGCGGGGCTGCTCCTGCCGGCGGTTGGACGCATCGTCGCCGTGCCGGCGTGGCTCTTTCTGACCTATACGCTGGCGGTCATCGACCGGCTGGCGGCGCAGCCGTGGGCGTCCGTGCCGCTGCATCTGTCGGGGTCGGGGCTGGCGGCCGTCTATGCCGCCATCGGCGCGCTGACGCTACTGGCCATGCGCGACAGAGACACGGGCCGCACGCTGGCCGCGCACGAGGGCTA
>JAIBAS010000032.1 GCA_019695075.1 Promineifilum sp.
ATTCTCCTGAATCGCCTCTTCTGCTGTCGCGCAACGCGATTCGGGAGAATCGCGCCACGGGGGGAGGCGATTCGGGAGAATCGCGCCACGTGATGGGGCAAAATCCCCAATTGACATAGAGCGTAAGACGGATTGAAAGCCTGGCTGCCTACACTTGGACTGTCAAACGAGTGTTGCCGGTCTACTTTGTATCGTCGCTGGTGGTGCTATCTGTGCGCACCTGTAGCGGTAAGGGAACAATCCATGCGCCATCGACAGCGGGCCACATGTGTACTGGTAGTCATTGCTGTTGCCCTCAGCATCATCGTCTATCGCGGGCGGGCTGACGGGCCGCCCATCGTCATCAGTGAAGTACTGGTGGGCAATGCCTCCACCAACCTCGACCCGGCCTACTTCAATTACTCCTCCTGGATCGAGCTGCACAACACCGGCGTCGCGGCCGTTAATCTGTCGGGCCTGCGCCTCGTCTCATTGCGTGAGGGGCATGCGACGCCCCAGAGCTACACGCTGCCGAATATATCCATTCCCGCCGATGGCCGCGTCCTGGTCTGGTACGACGAGCTAACCGTTGGCGGGCTGCACGTGCCCTACGAGCTGGACATGGACGGTGGCTGGATCGAGTTGCGCACGGCCGCCGGCGCGGTCATCGATAACGTCACCCTGGGCGCGCAACGGCCGGACGTGTCCTATGGCCGCGACGCCGACGGCGGCTGGGCCTTCTTTGACCCGCCCACACCCGGCGCGGCCAACGCATCGCCATCGTTTGCCGTCGTCGCCGGCACGGTCGCCGCCGCGCCGGCGTTCTCCGTGCCCGGCGGGCGCTACAACGGCGCGCGCGCGGTCGAATTGAGCACGACTGAGCCGGCCGGTGTCATTCGCTACACGCTTGACGGCTCGAAACCGACGCCCAACTCGCCGGTCTACAGCAGCCCCATTGCCATCGCCACGACCAAAGTCCTCCGCGCCCGCACCTTCGCCGCCGGCCGCATCAGCAGCGCGACCATCACCCACACCTACCTGATCAACGTGCCCGCCAACTTGCCGGCCATCTCCCTGGCCACCGATCCGGCGCACATGTTCGACAATATCATCGGCATCTTCGTGCAGGGCACCAACGGCTTGAGCGTCTGTGGCAAGAAGGCCAACTGGAACCAGCCGTGGGAGCGGCCGGCCAGCGTGGAGATGTACGACACCAACGGCGCACGCCTGTTCGCCCAGGATGCCGGCCTGGAGATGTTCGGCAACTGTTCGCGCAACCTGAAGTTCAAGTCGTTTGAATTAAAGGCCCGCAAGGAGTATGGCGACAACGATTTCAGCGCCCCGCTGTTCGCCGACCGGAGCCTGATTTCTTACCGGCGGCTGGTGTTGCGCACGGGCGGCCAGGACGCCGCCAACACGACGCTGCGCGATGCGCTGGGTAGCCAGATGTTGAGCGGCCAGATGAGCATCGAGCGCGGGGCGTGGCGGCCGACGGTCGTCTACGTCAACGGCGAGTTCTGGGGCGTCTACAACCTGCGCGAGAAGACGGACGAAGACCTTATTGAGAACCATTACGGCCTCGACGAGGAGACCGACTTCGATGCCCTGAGCGAAGCCAGTAATGTGGTATTGGCCGGCAGCAACGCCCGTTGGAACGAGTTCTACAACTATATCAAGACCCACGATCCGGCCGACCCCGCCGTCTATGCCTATCTGCAAACGCAGATGGACATGGTCAACTACATCGACTATCAGATCGCCGAGATCTACGCCGCCAACACCGACTGGCCGCAGGGCAACATCCGCTTCTGGCGCGCCTATGCGCCGGGGAGCAAGTGGCGGTGGATCCTGCACGATCTCGACACGGCCTTCGGCAACGACGTGGCCAACGGCGCCGGCAACAACACGCTCAAGCTGGCCATGTCCAAGAAGGGCGCGAAGGCCTATCATGGCCTCATTCTGCGCCAGCTGACCCGCAACGCCGACTTCCGCGCCCTCTTCACCCAGCGCTTCGCCGTCTACCTGAACACGACCTTCGCGCCGGCGCGGATGATCACGCTGGTCAACAGCATGTCGGGGCAAATCGCCGCCGACATGCCCGCGCAAGTGGCCCGCTGGGCGATGCCCAAGAACGTGACCTTCTGGAACACCCAGCTGACCAAGCTGCGCACTTTCGTGCAGAAGCGTCCACCCTACGTGTTCACGCACCTCAATACTTACCTCGGCAACCCCGGCACGGTGACGCTGACCACCGTGGCCGGCGCGGGCGGCGATGTCCGCGTCGCCGGCGTGGAAGCGCCCGACAACTACAGCGGCCTGGCCTTCAAGAGCACGCCGCTGACGCTGACGGCCGTGCCCGCGCCGGGGCAGCTGTTCGTCCGCTGGGCCGAAACGGGCCAGACAACGCCGGAAATCACCGTGACGCTGAACGGCCCCGCGACCTACACGGCCATCTTCGACGCCGAGCCGCCGCCCCCACCCGTGCCCCACATCGTCATCAACGAGATCCTCTATCGCCCGCTGCCGGAAGCGGACGAGCCGGACAAGGAGTTCATCGAGCTATACCACGCCGGGTCAACGCCGGCCGACCTGAGCGGCTACACCATCAGCGCCATCAGCTATACCTTCCCCAACGGGTCGCAGATCGATCCCGGTGAGTACATCGTCGTGGCCGCCAACGGCGCCGACCCGGCCTACGCCGCTTTACCTACCGGCAACGTCTTCGACTGGGCCTGGGGCGACGACAACGACCACAAGCTGAGCAACAGCACCGAGGCGGTGACGTTGCGCCACGCCGACGGCCGCGTCGTCGATACCGTCACCTACAACGACGACCCGCCCTGGCCGACCGAGCCGGACGGCAATGGCCCGTCGCTGGCCCTCCTCGACGAAACGCTCGACAACGCCCTGCCCGAAAGCTGGGCCAGGAGCCGCGAGAACGGCGGCACGCCCGGCGCGGAGAACTTCCCGCCGCTGCCGCCGGTGCCGGCCATCGTCATCAACGAGATTCACTACAACCCGGCCGATAGCCAGGGCAGTGACACCGACTACGAGTTCATTGAACTGGTGAATACGAGTGCCGGAGCGGTCGTGCTGGAGGGCTACGCGCTGACGGGCGTGGACTTCACCTTCGGCGCGGGCGCGAGCATCGCCGCGGGCGAGCGCATCGTCGTCGCCGCCAACGTCAGCACTTACGCCGGCAGCTACCAGGTCTTCCAGTGGGCGGCCGGGGAGCTGGCCGACAACGGCGAGACGCTGACGCTGACCGACGGCTACGGCCAGACGGTAGACGCGGTGACCTATGGCGATGGCGGCGACTGGCCGGCCGCGCCCGACGGCAGCGGACCGACGCTGTCGCTGGGCGACCCGGCGCTGGACAACAGCGTGGCCGCCAACTGGGCCGCCAGCGACTTCGCCGGCGGCACGCCGGGGGCCGGCAACTGGCCGCCGCTGCCGCTGGTGGTCAGCGAGGTACACTACAGCGTCAACGCGACGTTGCAGCCGGGCGGCGACAACGTCTGGGAGTTCCTGGAGCTTGTCAACGCCGGCAATCGCGCCTTCGACCTGAGCGGCTACACCACCGAGGGCATCACCTACACCTTCCCGGCCGGGACGAGCATCGCCGCGGGCGAGACAATCGTTCTGGCCAACGACGGCGCGACCTACGCCGGCGCGGGCTGCGCGGTCTACGACTGGACGTCGGGCGGGCTGAGCAGCAGCGGCGAGACAATCACCTTCCGCAACCGCTTCGGCGCGCCGGTGCTGGTCTTCGCCTTCGGCACGGCCGCGCCGTGGCCGACCGAGCCAAAGGGCGGCGGCCCGTCGCTGGCGCTGCTCGACTTGACCTACGACAATAGCCTGCCGGCCAGTTGGGCCAAGAGCCGCGAGACGGGCGGCACGCCCTGCGCGGAGAACTTCCCGCCGCTGCCGCCTGTGCCGGCCATCGTCATCAATGAGATTCACTACAACCCTGACGCGGCTCAGGGGCCGGACGCCGGCTACGAGTTCATTGAGTTGGTGAACACCGGCAGCGGGGCGGTTGCCCTGGAAGGCTACACACTGACGGGCGTGGGTTTCACCTTCGGCGCCGGCGCGAGCATCGCCGCGGGCGAGCACATCGTCGTTGCCGCCCACGCGGCAACCTATAGCGGCACGTACCAGACCTTCCAATGGACGGCCGGAGAGTTGGCCGACGATGGCGAGACGCTGACGCTGACCGACGGCTATGGCCAGACGGTTGACGAGGTGGCCTATGACGACACGGGCGACTGGCCGGCCGCGCCCGACGGCGGCGGGCCGACGCTGTCGCTGGGCCTGCCGGCGCTGAACAACAGCAACCCGGCCTCCTGGGCGGCCAGCCGCGAGGTGGGCGGCACGCCCGGCGCGGCCAACTTCCCGCCGCTGCCGCTGGTCATCAACGAACTGCACCATACGCCCTCGGCCGCGCAAGGCTCCGACAACGATTACGAGTTCCTGGAGCTTTACAACGCCGGTGCGACGACGATCGATCTGAGCGGCTACAACTTCGTCGGCGTCGACGCGACGCTGCCCAACGGCGCGACCATCGCCGCCGGCGAATACATCGTCGTGGCCGACACCCCGGCGTCCTACGGCGGCGGCTATCAGGTCTTCAACTTCGACGGCGGTCTGAGCAGTAGCGGCGAGCGCGTGGCCGTGCTGGACCGGTTCGGCACGCTGGTGGACGAAGTCACCTACGGCGTGGCCGCGCCCTGGCCCAGCACGCCCAACGGCGGTGGCCCGTCGCTGGCGCTCTTGGAGCCGGGCCTTGACAACAGCCTGGCCGCCAACTGGGCCGCCAGCCGCGAGACGGGTGGCACGCCCGGCGCGGAGAACTTCCCGCCGCTGCCGCCGGTGGCCGCTATCGTCATTAACGAGATCCACTACAACCCCGACGACGCGGCCCAGGGGCCGGACGCCGACTACGAGTTCATCGAACTGGTGAACGCGGGCGGCGAGACGGTGACCCTGGAGGGCTACGCGCTGACGGGCGTGGACTACACCTTCGCTGCCGGGGCGAGCATCGCCGCGGGCGAGCACATCATCATCGCTGCCAACGCCGCAACCTACAGCAGCGCGTACCAGACCTTCCAATGGACGGCCGGCGAACTGGCCGACGACGGCGAGACGCTGACGCTGACCGACAACCTCGGCCGGACGGTCGACACGGTCGCCTACGGCGACGCGGGCGACTGGCCGGCCGCGCCCGATGGCGGCGGGCGAAGTCTGGCCCTGCGCCACCCGGCCGACGACAACAGCGTGGCCACAAACTGGGCCGCCAGCAACGAACTGGGCGGCACACCCGGAGCGGCGAATGGACTGTAGCCGGCCGGCCGCCCAGCGTGGCGGCCGCCCGGCCCTGTGGAGGCAGCGATGAGACGACAGCGAATCGTGTTCGCGACGGTATTGGCGGCGCTACTGGCCGGGCTGCTACTGGCGGCTCGCCTGCGCGCCGACGCGCCGCCGGTGGTCATTGCCGAGGTGCTGGCCGGCAATGCCTCCACCAATCTCGACCCGGACTACAAGAACTTTGTGCCCTGGGTGGAGTTGCAGAACAACGGCGCGGCGGCGGTCAATCTGGCCGGCTACCGGCTGACCAACGACCTGGCCGCGCCCAACCGCTGGACGCTGCCGTCGGGCGTCAGCATTCCCGCCGGCGGCACGGTCGTGCTGTGGCTCGACGGCATGGCCACCGGCCGGCACGCGCCCTTTGTGCTGGATATAAGCGGCGAGCTGGGGCTGTTCATGCCCGATGGCACGCTGGTCGATAGCGTCGCTTTTGGGCCGCAGCGGCCGGACGTGTCCTATGGCCGCGCCCCCGGCGGCGAGTGGCGCGTCTTCGACCCGCCCACGCC
>JAIBAS010000065.1 GCA_019695075.1 Promineifilum sp.
CACTCTTGGGTCAACCGGCGCAAGAGTGCGATTCGGAGAATCGCGCCACGGTTTACAAGTTGCGACATTCACTGGAAGGGCTATACTCACATCATGAATACTCACTCCTTGAGTAACAGCCCTGCGGAGCCGGCCTCGCTAGAATTGGCTCTCATCGGCTTCGTCGAGGACGCGCCCCGCCACGGCTACGAGATCTATCAACTGCTGACCGGCACGCCGGAACTGCACCGCATCTGGCGCATGAAGCAGAGCCGCCTCTACGCCATGCTGGCCCGGCTGGAGGACGCGGAGCTGTTGCGCTCGGACGTGGTTATGCAGGCCGGCCGGCCGCCGCGCAAGCTCTTGCGGCCGACGGAGGCGGGCGCGTCTGCCTTCCAGACCTGGCGAACGCAGCCGGTGGCCCAGCCGCGGGAGATGCGTCTGGAGTTCATGCTCAAGCTCTACTTCGCCCTGCGCCATACCCCGCAGACGGCGCAACAACTGGTCAGCGCCCAGCAGGCTGTCTGCGCCGGCTGGCCGGAGATGCGGCCCGACCCGGCCGACGGGCCGTTCCTCCACGCGGTTGTCGTCTACCGCCGCGCCCACATCGCCGCCATCCGCGACTGGCTGGCGTCGCTGGCCACCGAGACGTTGCTTTTGGCCGCAAGGCCACCATCTCATGCAGAAAGGAGTCCTTTATGAACGATCGTGTCCGTCACCGCTGGGTTGCCATTGCCCTGCTCGTATTCCTTGCCCTGGCGCTGGTCGGCTGTGGTGGGGCGCAGACCACCACACCGACAGAAGCCGCCGCCACGCAACTGCCCACGGCCACAGAACCGGCCGAGACCGAGGCTGAGACAACCCTAACCGTCTTCGCCGCCGCCTCTTTGACCGATGCCTTTGGCGAGATCGCCACCGCCTTCAGCGCCGCCAACCCCGGCGTGAGCGTGGCCTTCAACTTCGCCGGCTCCAACCAGCTGGCGACGCAGATCGGCGAGGGCGCGCCGGCCGACGTCTTTGCCAGCGCCAACCGGAAACAGATGGACGCCGCCATCGAAACGGGCCGCATCGACGCCGACGCGCCACAGGTCTTTGTCACTAACCGGCTAGTCGTCGTTGTGCCGGCCGACAACCCGGCCGGCATCGTCGAGCTAACCGACCTGGCCCAGCCCGACACAGTCGTCGTGCTGGCCGCGGAGGAAGTGCCGGCCGGGCAGTACGCGCTGGAGTTTCTGGGCAAGGCCAGCGACGCAGTTGGCTTCGGCTCGACCTTCGGCGATGACGTGCTGGCCAACGTCGTCTCCTATGAGGAGAACGTGCGCTCCGTGCTCAACAAGGTCGCTCTGGGCGAGGCCGACGCGGGCATCGTCTACACCAGCGACGCCATCTCCGAGCCGGGCGTGACGACCATTGAGATTCCCGAGGAACTCAACGTGTTGGCCGAGTACCCCATCGCCGCGCTGAACGACAGCGCCTTCGGCGAAGAAGCGGCGGCGTTTGTCGCCTTCGTGCTTGGCCCGGAGGGCCAGGATACCCTGGCCCGCTACGGCTTCGGCGCACCGTCGGGGCAATGAGCTGGCTGGGCAGCACCGGGGCGGGCCGCCGCGCGCGCGACCGGCGACCGCCGCGCCATCGACCGGAGGCGTGGTGGGCGTTGGCGTTGCCGCTGCTGCTCTTCCTGGTGCTGCCCCTATTGGCGCTGCTGTTCTATAGCACGCCGGCCGAACTGCGTGTCAATCTCGCCCGGCCGGAAGTGCGTCAGGCCATCGGCCTGAGCTTGCGCACCAGCGCGTGGGCCACGCTGGCCGCCGTCCTGCTGGGCCTGCCGGTGGCCTATCTGCTGGCCCGGCGGGAATTCCGCGGCCGGCTGCTGCTGGACAATCTCATCGACCTGCCCATCGTCCTGCCGCCGGCCGTGGCCGGGCTGGCGCTGTTGCTGGTGTTCGGCCGGCGCGGCTGGCTGGGCGCGCCACTCGACGACCTGGGCGTGCGCGTCACCTTCACGCAGGTGGCCGTGGTCATCGCCCAAACGTTTATCGCCGTGTCCCTGTTCATCCGCGCCGCGACCATCGGCTTTGCCGCCGTCGAGCCGGAACTGGAAGACGCCGCGGCCATCGATGGGGCGGGGCCGGGGCAGGTCTTCTGGCGCATCTCGCTGCCGCTGGCGCGGCGCGGGGTGCTGTCGGGCGTGGCTCTGGCCTGGGCGCGGGCGTTGGGCGAGTTCGGGGCGACGATCATCTTCGCCGGCAACTTCCCCGGCCGCACGCAGACGATGCCCCTGGCCATCTATCTCGGCTTCGAGTTGGAATTGGGCGTGGCCGTGGTGCTATCGGTCATCCTGATCGGCTGCTCGTTTGTGGTGCTGCTGCTGATCAAGCTCATCCTGGGGCGGGGGGATAGCGATGACTAGGCGGGTGGGCCGGCGAGGGCCGGTCGGGCGACGCGCTGCCCCAAATGTCATGGGTGGCGGGTGATCAATGGCACTTGTGTGCCCGGCCCGGCTCGTGCTACAGTACGGACACTGGCCCGGCCTGCCCTTTGTTGCGCCTAACTGTGGTTGCCTCCGCAGGGCGGACGGGACGGCTTACAGGAGGCGTCGATGTTCTGCCAGTACTGCGGTAGCCAGATCCGCGACACAGCCAGGTTTTGCCCATCTTGCGGTCAGCTGGTAAAGGCCGCCGCGCCGCCCCCGGTGGCTCCACCCTATGTGCCACCCGCTGTTCCGCCGGCGGCTGTCTCGTCCCGCCGCGCTTTCCGGCCCGGCCGGCGCGTCATGGGTTGTGGGCTGGCCCTGCTGGGCGTGTTGCTGCTGGCCGTGGTGGCGCTGGCCGCGGCCTACTTCATCCTCGGCCTGCACCGCCGCGATCAGATGACCCACATCTTGCCGGCCGAAGGGGTAACCTACTATGCCACCATCAGCCCCAGCCTGCGCCAGTTGCCGGCGTTGCGCCGGATCGTCTCGGCCGCCGGCGACCGCGCTGCCTTCGCGCCGTTAGCCCCAATTGTCGAGGCATTGCCCTCATCGGACGCCAACTTCGACTTTGACCTGCGCGAGGACGTGCTGTCCTGGGTCGGCCGCGAGGCCAGCGTGGCTCTTGTCGAGGTGGAACAGCCGGAGGGTTGGACGTTCGACGAGGTAGTGATCGCCGCCGTCTCGCGCAATGACGAACGTGCCCTGGCTTTCGCCGCCAAGCTGCTGGATGGCATGGGCGACGCTGTGAGCACCACGCCGGTGGTTTATGACGGCATGACCTTCCAGAAGGTCAGCATCGATGATGGCGACACGTGGGCCTATGGCATCGTGGCCGACCAGTTGGTGCTCGCGACCGACCCGGGGGCGATGCAGCGAATCATCGACACGGTTAACGGTAACAGCGACAGCTTGGCCGGCAACGATGCCTTCCGCGATGCCGTAGACGCGCTGCCCGGCAACCGGCTGGGCTATGCCTACATCCCGTTCGACGACGTCGACAGTGGCACGCCGGTCGTTGAGGCGCTGCGTGGCGCGGCCCTGGCCTATGGCCTGACTGGTGGCGGTGTGCGCTTCGACTACGCGCTGAAGATGGACCGCGGCTTGCTGACTTCCGAGCAGATCGAAGCGTTGGAGGGCGACCCCATCGAAAACAAGATGGCCACCTACACCCCGGACGATGCCATCATCTACGTCAGTGGCCGGGGCTTGAGTGACACGATCTTGAGCCTGGGTCACGAGGGCGAAGGGTTCCTCGACGATATCGACAGCGAATTTGGGATCGATTTCTATGACGACTATCTGGCCCATTTCCCCGGCGAGTTCGCTCTGGTGGCCATCGACGATGCCGATAGCATCCTGGGCGAGGGGTTCGGCATCTTGCTGCTGGGTGAAGTGGATGACCACGCCGCCGCCGCCAGCGACTTCGCCAGCAGCCTGCAAGATATAGCTGCGTCCGAAGACCTTGACTACGACGAGTTAGAGCAGAACGAGACAACCATCTTCCTGGCCGGTGAATCGGGGTCGGACCTGGCCGTTGGCGCAGGCGTCGGAGCGGAGCACGGCTTTATCGGTCTGAGCCGGGCAAGCTTACAGGACGCGGCCAGGATTGGCGACGACAACCTGGCCGCCAGCGATGCATTCCGCGAGACGATGAAGGTGCTGCCCGACGGCGTGTTGTACGTCTATATCGACGGCCGCCGCGGACGGCAGTTCGCGGAAGATGTATTGGGAGAGGATCTCGACGCCGATACGATGGTTGGCGAAGTCGTCCGCGACATCCGTGGCGTGGGTATCTCCGTTCGGCCAATCGACAGGGACGGCGTTATTAAGGGCATGCTATTCACCGCGGTCGAGGAGTAACGACGCGGGCCGGAAAGCCACATCATGAGTTCGCAGCGCACCTGCTCCGTCTGTGGCCAGTCGACGCCCGAGGATGCTCTCTTCTGCATCCATTGTGGGGCGATGAAGTCGCGCCGGCGTATCCCCGCGCTGACGCTCTTCCTGGTGGTCGTTCTCGTGGCCGCGTGTCTCTTTCTGCTGGCCATGTTGACGGATCAGCCCATCATTGCCGGCATCGGCGGCCGGTTTGGCGAAGGAACAACGATCGCCGTTGGGAATGGCCAGGGGACAGCCATGCCATCGCCAGATGACATTGCCACAGCCACAGCCACGGCCACGCTTGTCGCCACGAGCACTGCCAACGTCGCCCCGCCTCCGCCCACCAAGACGCCACTGCCCACGCCGACGCCCACCACAGCGCCGACGCCCCCACCAACAGCCACGCCAACCGCTGTCGCCGCCGACGTCGATGCTATCGTCTTCATCCGCGTGCCCGGCGATTCAAACGGCGACGGCACGCTGGATTGGGACGGCAATCGCGTCATCTGCCGCATCGATGCCGACGGCGGCAACGAGCGCTGTCTGACCGACGACAGCTACTCCTCCAACTCGCCCAGTTGGTCGCCCGACGGCAGCCACATTGCCTTCTCGTCTGACATGGACGGCGATGCGGAAATCTACCTCATGAACGCCGACGGCCGCGGCCGGCAGCAACTGACCAACAACACCACGCCCGACCTTGGCCCTAACTGGTCGCCCGACGGCGAGTGGATCGTTTTTCACCGCTACGTTGACGACGACGACGTCGAGCTATTCCGAATGCGGCCGGACGGCAGCGAGCAGACGCAGATCACCCATACCGGCGGCCAGAACCGCTACCCCGTTTGGTCAGTCAACGGCCTCATTGCCTATGACTCCGGCCCCCTCGATCCCATTGATCTGGACATCTACGTGACCGACGCCAACGGCACCTTTGTGGAGCGCCTGACCAATACCGGCTACAGCGCCGGGGCGAGTTGGTCGCCGGACGGCCGCTACCTGGCCTACAGCACCGGCGAGACAACCGGCGCGCATCTGGCCATCCTGGACACCATTACCGGCGAGACGACCCACCTGACGAGCGACAATGACGCCGAGCCTTATTGGTCGCCGGACGGGCGTCGCCTGGTGTACGCGCGTTGGGAGCCGCGGTTGCCGCAGCTATGGGTTTACGAGCTTGACACCGGCTCCTCCTGGCAGCTGACAGTGAACGACGGCTACATGGATACCCAGCCGGCATGGTCGCCCTAGGAGGCTTGCGCCGATGATGAACCGCATCTACAGAACCCCCTGGGTGGCGCTTATCCTGCTGGGCTGGTTGCTCGCGGCCTGTGCCGGGCGCGCAACCGGGCCTACGCCGGCCACTGCCGCCCCGGTGGTCGAGCTTCCGCCGCCGACAGTCGCGGCGATGACGCCCACCGACCGCCCATCAGCCACGCCGCAGCCGACAGCCACCGTTGTACCAGTCGTCGGCGTGACGCTCCA
>JAIBAS010000403.1 GCA_019695075.1 Promineifilum sp.
CGGACCTCGCGGAGGGTCGGCCGCAGCGCCACCAGGGCGACGACGACCAGGACCAGCGCCGCCAGGATGACGAAGACCCAGGCGCTGCCCGAACCGTCGTCGCCGGCCAGTTGCGCCCGCAGGGCCGCCGCCTGGTAGTAGGGGGAGCGCAGGCGGTATTCGGCTAGGTCGAACGCCCGGCCGGCGGCCGAGCGCGCGCCGGCGAGCAGGACTGCGCCCAGCCCCAGGGCCAGCACCAGCAAGGTTGCACCCAACTCAACTCTTCGCATAGTAAGCAACCTCTGGCAAACCTTCAGGCTTGGCCGGCCGTTCAGCGGCCTCCGGCTCGGCAGCAGGGCGGAACATGGCTACGAAGAAGAGGGCGAGGCAGGCGGCGACAAACGCCAAAAAGCCCAGCAGCATGCGCCACTGAGCGGCCCGAACGGCGGCAACTTCGGCCGCCGGGGGCGGGGGGAGCCCAGGATCCAAGCGTTCGGCGAGGAAGGCCCCGGCGATGAGCAGGACAAACAGAAGCAAAGCTCGCAGCATGAGACACCTCCGGTTGGCAACAACCGGCGCCGGAGAGTATCATCACGCCGGCGCCGATGCTGCCGTAGACAGCACGACGCAAGCACCCGCGGTCGTAGGTTTAGCGGCCCGGCCGCGGGTGCGACTCCTCTTCAGTTTGCTTACTCTGCTCCCGCCGGTTCTTCTCTTCGCGCAGGTACCGTTGGATTGCCTTGTTGACTACCCACGAGCGCGAGCGCTCTTCTGCTGCGGCGTAAGCGTCCAACTCTGTCAGGACTTCATTTGGAAGCCAGACGGTGACGCTACGCCCGTCAGAATCAGCCACAAAGAACCTCCGAGGGACACAGCTATAACTATCTCACAGGATAGCACAGCTACCCACGTCCGTCAATAGATGCGCTTAGTCCAATAGACAAGTATGAGTTTACTGTGGTACACTATGTGGGTACAAATATCCCACAACATACGTACATGTTCGAGCTTATTGCATGAATGATCAACTCTTAACTCTGCTCATCCAGAAATCGCCACGGGCCGTACAGCCAGCCTTGGCTGCACGGGCAGCTGCCCAGCGCGGGAATGAGGCGCTGGCGCGCAGCTTGCTGGCGCAGGCCGCCCAGGCCGCGTTGGCCGACGAGCAGGCCGACCTGGACCCACAGGATCGGGCGCTACTGGCCCAGCTGATCACCGAACCCGATGCCGTCGTCCACACACGGGGGAAGGGGAGGCAGTTTAAGTTCCGGCTGACCGACAGCGAATACCTGGAACTACTGCGCCGGGCGGCAGCGGCCGGGATGAGCGCCTCAGCCTACGTGCGGCACAAAGCCCTCTATGAAGAAGGCTGAAGTTATCGACGGACACACACCACCCACTGGCACGGCCAGGCCAAGACCTGCTTCTGGTTTGGCTGCCACCGTTGAGGCTGGCGGCTTTAACGGTGAAGGAGAACTATGCTTGCTTTAGCTATCAACCAACTTGTGCCCGGCTACTGGTACCAGAGCGACGGGGCCGAAACCTTGCATCGCATCGGCAGGGTAGACCCGGAGGGCCGCTCGGTCACCAGCGTTTGCGGATTGACGGAACCGCTGTTCGACGAGGAAACCGGCGAAGACCTTGTCCTGTGGGTCGTCACCAGCGGGATCGACGTCAAGGAGAACATCGACTCAGGGATGGGGCTTTGCTCCTGCTGCGCCTTCAATGAAGAGTGGTACTGGCCGGAAAGGACAGGCGCGCTCCGGGCGCGGCCGTCCGAGAACCCAGTCATGGCCGGCGCGCCCCATTTCCCGTAGGGCAGGGGGATTCGCATAGACATTGTACCTGTATTGATTAGGCCAACACGTATAGCTCAGGCCGCAACCGGGCGCTTGGAGAGACTCAACGGAAGTTCAGTTACGACGTATTGGAGAGATAAGTCATGACCAACCAACAACAATATGTGCTCACACTGCGCCTTGACGGCGCGAATCCGCAGTATGAGCTAGCAATAGATGACGACTGCACGACGCTCGCCAGCACCGACCCGGACGACATCCGCGCCGCCTTGCGAATCGCCCTGCAGATGACGGAAGGGGAGGCCGAAGCGGCCGTGGGCCAGGCCATTACGAAGAGCGAGACCTACACCCTCTACAAGGGGATGGACAGCGCACTGCCGGCGATGGTGCTACTGCACGCCTGGGGCGTCGCTCCTATGCGTCTCGCTGTTTACCATCGCGGCCGGTGCCGGCGGCAAGACCCGCGGCCGATCATGGTGCGCCCGCTCGACCAGGGCTATCCCGCAGCGCCGCTCGTCTGCCCGAACTGCGGCAAGATGATCGAAAGACAGCGGGCGCTTGCCTTCAGCTTCATCGTCGAAGCCTAGGATTGACACCAGGCGAGTAACCATCTATACTATTAGTAACTATTAGAAGCTAATAGTATTCAAATCATAGTTCCCAAGCTGCTTGGAGAAAACAGCCATGACCCAAGCTCTGCCCATCATCCAGCTCACGACCGTAAGCGACTTTGCGACCAAAGTGGCTCGCAACGGCTGGAGCCACGCCATCGTCTATGGCGACCTGCTTATTCAACAGGAGACCGTTAACAGCCAACTCGGCCTGCAGGTGGAGCGGCCGATTAGCGTCTTTACCGCGCTCGTTACCGCTCCGGGCGGCCAGCAGGCCATTGCCAGCCTGACCGTTGTCCAGGGTAAGCCCCGGCAGACTTACAACGGCCGGCCTTTCCCTGACGAGGACGCAGACACCGAGGGGCAACTTGCCGAGCAGCAGCAACGTCACACACAACTGCTTGAAGACCTCATCGGCCGGATTCACGCCATTGACCCGCTTCTCAGCGTTGAGACCTACAGCGGCGCGGTCTATACACCGCCTGATATGCGGCGGCTTACTGCTGATTGGAGTCCGGTTGCCGAGGCTGACCAATGACGACAGTGCTTGACGTTGACTGACCTAATGGCGTAACTACCGCCAGGGCTATAACCCTGCTAATATAGACTTAGCAACTGCAAGCGAAGGATACACTTATGAGCGCCCTCATCCCGGTCGAGCAGAAATCGGTACTCTTTTACGATGATACAATCATCGCCATCGCCGTCGACACTTCCGACGCCGGCCGGCAGGTGTACGTACCCATTAGGCCCATCGCCGAAAGTCTTGGACTGGCATGGCGCGCTCAACGCTTGCGCCTCCACCGTGACCCGGTCCTCTCCCGGCATGTCAAAGGGGGGATCGTTACGATCCCCCCTTCGCCCGGCGCTCGGGGTGGAGGACCGCAGGAGATGCTCTGTCTGCCGCTAGAATATATCAACGGCTGGCTCTTCACCATCAGCGCCGACCGCGTTCGGCCTGAACTGCGAGACCGCATTATCCGCTACCAAGAGCACTGCTACCGGGTCCTGGCCGAAGCCTTCCAAGAGGGTCGCCTGACTGTGGAAGACACCGACATCCTGGCCGGTGTCTCCCCCGAAACCGCCCAAGCGGTACACCTGGCTCAGGCTATCCTTGCCTTGGCCCGCAACCAGGCCCTGATGGAGCAGCGCGCCAGCACGCGCTTCCAGCAGCTGGAAACCCGTCTAGAAACTATTGAGGACAGTCTAAACCATCCCGGGCGCACCGTCAGCCAGGACCAGGCCAGCCAAATCAGCCAGGCGGTCAAAGCCGTCGCCCTGGCCTTGGGCAAGGCCAGCGGCCGTAATGAGTTCGGCGGCGTCTACGGAGAGTTCTACCGCAAGTTCGGCATCACCAGCTACAAGTTGCTACCGGCGCGCCGCTTCGAGGAGGCCATGCGCTTCTTGACTGACTGGCATGGCGAAGTGACGGGGCAGGGGGAACTGCCGTTCTAAAAGGAACTCACGGCCGGCGACGTCTCGCCGACGACGGCCACACTGCTCCAGGTGCGCGAGATGGGCCGGGCGATCATGCAGATGACCGAGGAGCAGATTGAGTTCAAGCGCCGGCTGACAACGACCGAGTCGAGGCTGGAGTGGGCGGCCCAGGTCTACGGCGACCTGACCCGGCGCGTGATCACCCTGGAGCAGAAGCTGGCCCTGGCCAGGTGGTGACTGAGGAGCAGGCAAGCCAGATTAGCCAGGCGGTGAAGGCCATTGCCTTGGCCCTGGGTAAGGCCAGCGGCCGAAATGAGTTCGGGGGCTTCTACGGCGAGCTCTACCGCAAGTTTGGTGTCGCCAGCTGCAGGATGCTACGGGCACGCCGGTTTGAGGAGGCAACGAGCTTTTTGGCGGACTGGCATCAGATGGTGACCGGGGGCCACTGCCGTTCTGATTACCTGGGGTGTGTATGCAAACTAGGTTGGCGATGCTAGAGTCGTAGGTATGCATCGTAGTGACCTGACAAACGAGCAAAGGGAGAAGTTGGAGCCGCGGTTACCAGCACGAGTGGGCTAAGGCCGGCCGCGGTATGACGACCGGCAGGTGGTCAATGGCCTTCTGTGGGTGCTGCGCACAGGCGCGCTGTGGCGCGATCTGCCAAAGCGATATGGTTCCTGGCCGACGGTTTGCGGCCGGTTCCAGCGTTGACGAACCCCCGACATCTGGGACGTCCTATTGGCCCAAGTCCAGTCGGTGGCTGAGGGCGAGGGACATTAGACTGGGACGTCCATGGAGCCTTGTTGCTACGGGGACTCCATTTTCTGGTGGCTGTGTCGCAGTGTGGTTAGGATGAACTGCTGGACCAGATAGTTAGAGGAGGCGTCGCTACGAGTCATTACATTCTCTTCGAACACGAGCATTTGCCCTTCGCGTGGGCGGACCGCCACCTGCAGTTGTTAGAGCGCGCCCGCGTAGCCGAGGGGGCCGACGTCCTGACGGCGACCAGCCACGGCGGGCAGCGCGCACTGCGCGCCCACCAGTTCGCCGGCACGCTGCGGCTAGGCGCGGACACGATCACCATCCTGCCCAAGATTGACTACGGCGACGGCCGGGTGGAGTCGGCGGCGCGCAACCTGCTCTACATGCTGGATCAAGCGGGCACCCTGCCGCCGCACCGCCAGTCGCTGGCCCCGTTGCTGCGGCGCGGCGGCGACTGGTTCGAAATACTGACACGCATCTTCGCCACGGAATTGCTGGCGCAGTGGACGCGTGGCCCGCACCGCCACTACCAGCTCATCGAAGACACGCTACCCGTCCTGCGCGGCAAGCTCCAGGTGCAGCGGCAGGCGCGCCAGCTGGCGCGCGACCACCGCTTCGACGTGGCCTATGATGAGTTCACGGAGGACAACCTGCTGAGCCGGGTGCTACGCTACGTCGTCGAGCAGCTCTGGCGACGGGCGCGCGACGGCGGCAATCGCCGGCTGCTGGGGGAGCTGCGCCAGCTCATGGACCAGGTCAGCCTGGAGCCGTTTCTGACGGCCGCGGCCATTCCTCCGGGCCTCATCAACCGGCTGAACGCGCGCTACGAGCCGCTGCTGAACCTGGCCCGGCTCTTCCTGGGCCACGAGTCGCTGGAACTGGCGCGCGGCGACGCGCAGACTTTCGCCTTCGTGTTCGACATGAATCAGCTCTTCGAGGCGTTCCTAGTTGGCTTCATCCGGCGGCGCTGGGCGGCCGTCGTCCCGCCGGGGCTGCAAGACTGCACGCTGCACCCCCAGGGCCGCCACCACACCCGCTATCTAGCTGGCCAGGACGGCGGCGGGCCGGTCTTCCGACTGAAGCCGGACATGGTCTTCCGGCGCGGCGGCGACTTTCCGCTGCTGATCGACGCCAAATACAAGGCGCTGACCGATCGTGCGGGGCAGGGAGGTGTGAGCCAGAGCGACTTCTACCAGATGTTCGCCTACGCCCACCGCTAC
>JAIBAS010000117.1 GCA_019695075.1 Promineifilum sp.
CGGTGGCGGCGCGCCGGCTGCTGCCGCTGGCGGCCATGCCCGCCGCGGCCGTGGCCGTCTACGCCATCGCCGCGACCCTCAATCCGTCGCCCGACCTCATTCGTGTCATTGATGCCTATGGCCTCGTCCTGGGCACGGCCGTGCTCGGCTGGGTAGCGTGGCTAAGCTCGGTCGTGGTGGTGCTGCGCCGCCGGTGAGCGAAGAACCCTCACGCCAAGCGAAGAAACCTCACGCAAAGATCGCGAAGCGCGCAAAGCTTCATCCCTCATCCTTCATCCTTAAACATGACACTTCGCGCCAAAACAGGTGACGGATGACACTTCGCATCGCGGTCATGCCGTGGCACAATAGCCAGGATGGGCGCGGCAGCGTTTGGCCGCTGTATGCCCTTATCAGCCAATTGGGGGAGCCAAAACAAAGTCACGCCGCCACGGCCACCCGGCGGCGATGGATCGGGAGAATGGAATGGCACAAGATATGGATGTTTACGTCCAGGATTTACACGCCCGGCGGGCGACCGCGGCCGGCACGGAGAAAGACGCCGCCGCGCAGCACGGCAAGGGCCGTCTGACCGCCCGCGAGCGCATCGACCTGCTCTTTGACCCCGGCACGTTCACCGAAATCGACACGCTCGTCTTGCCCCGCCACGAGACCTACCCCGGCGGCAAAGGCTCGCGCCTGGGCGACGGCGTGATCACCGGCTTCGGGCTGATCAACGGCCGGCGCGCCTTCGCCTCGTCGCAGGATGCCGCCGTCATGGGCGGCTCGCTGGGCGAGATGCACGCCAACAAGATCGTCAAGGCGATGCAGATGGCCCTCAAGTACGGTTGCCCCTTCATCGCTATCAACGACAGCGGCGGCGCGCGCATCCAGGAGGGCGTCGATAGCCTGGGCGGCTACGCGCGCATCTTCGACGCCAACTGCGAGGCGTCGGGCGTCATCCCCCAACTGTCGGTCATCATGGGGCCATGCGCCGGCGGCGCGGTCTACTCGCCCGCCCTGACCGACTTCGTTTTCATGACCAACAACAGCTACATGTTCATCACCGGGCCGGATGTCGTCCGCTCGGTGATGCAGGAAAACGTCAGCTTCGACGAGCTGGGCGGCGGCATGATGCACAGCCAGGAGAGCGGCGTCTGTCACTTCCTGACGACCGACGACCGCGACTGCCTGGCCCGCGTGCGCACCCTGCTGAGCTATCTGCCCGGCAACAACCAGGACGACCCGCCCTACGTCCCGCCCATCGACGACCCCGAACGACGCTGCCCGGAACTGAACGAGCTGGTGCCGACCGACCCCTACCACGCCTACGACGTGCGCACGGTCATCGGCAGCATCGTTGACGACGGCGCTTTCTTCGAGGTGCATCAGCTCTGGGCCGAGAACATGGTCGTCGGCTTTGCCCGGCTGAACGGCTACGTCGTCGGCATCGTCGCCAACCAGCCGATGGTGCTGGCCGGCTGCATCGACATCAAGGCGTCGATCAAGGCCACGCATTTCATCCGCATCTGCGACGCCTACAACGTGCCCATCATCACCCTGCAAGACGTGCCCGGCTTCCTGCCCGGCCGCGACCAGGAGTACGGCGGCATCATCCGCAACGGCGCGCGCATGATCTACGCCTACAGCGAGGCCACCGTGCCCAAGCTGCTGGTCATCCTGCGCAAGAGCTATGGCGGGGCCTACTGCGTCATGAGCAGCAAGGGCCTGCGCGGCGACTTGCTCTACGCCTGGCCCAACGCCGAGATCGCCGTCATGGGCGCGGAGGGCGCGGTCAACATCCTCTTCCGCCGCGACGTGCAGGCCGCCGAAGACCCGGAGGCCAAGCGGCACGAATTGGTGGATGACTACCAGCGCAAGTTCAACAACCCCTACGTCGCCGCCGCCCGCGGCCTGATCGACGACGTGATCGACCCGGCCGACACGCGCCGCGTGCTGATCCGCTCGCTGCACACGACCATGTCCAAGCGCGAGCGCCACATCCCGCGCAAGCACGGCATTTCGCCAATGTAGGGATTAGGGGTTAGGGGCTAGGGACTAGGGAAGAGATGGTCTTCCTAGCCCCTAGCCCCTAACCCCTAGCCCCTGAAGAAAAGGAACGATGATGTTCAAGAAAATCCTCATCGCCAATCGCGGCGAGATCGCTGTCCGTGTCATCCGCACCTGCCGCGAAATGGGCATCCAGACGGTCGCGCTCTATGAAGCCAGCGATCGCGGCTCGCTCCATGTCCGGCTGGCCGACGAATGTGTCGCCTTGCCGGGGCCGCAGAGCTTCATGGACCCGGCGGCCATTCTGGCCGTGGCCCAGGAGCAGGGCGTCGATGCTGTTCATCCCGGCTATGGCTATCTGGCCGAGGATGTCGCGTTCATTCGCAGTTGCGACGAGTCAGGCATTGCCTTCATCGGCCCGCCGGCCGAGGTCGTCGAGCGGCTGCGCAACAAGATCGGCGCGCTGGAGACGGCGCGGGCCGCCGGCATCCCGACCGTTGTCCATTCGCCGCGGTCGTTCTCCGAGGACGAGTTCGATGGGCTGGCCGCCGCGGCCGAGGCCATCGGTTACCCGGTGGTGCTCAAATCGTGTCGCGGCGGGCGGGGGCGCGGCGAGCGCGTCGTCCTGACGGCCGAACATCTGCCCGACATCGCTCGCCGGGCGCAGGTGGAGACGCAGGTCGTCTACGGCAACAAGCAACTCTACGTCGAACGCGCCATCCTGCCCGCCCACCAGGTCGGCGTGCAGGTCTTGGCCGACCGCTACGGCAACCTCGTCCACCTCGGCGAGCGCGAGGGGTCGGTCGTGCAGAGCAACCAGAAGATCGTCGAAGAGGAGCCGGCGCTGTGCCTCTCGGAGGAGCGTCGGGCCGCGCTGCTGGAGACCGCGGTGCAGATCGCGCGCCTGTTCGAGATGCAGAACCTGGGCACGGTCGAGTTCCTGGTGGACGGCAACGGCAACTTTTACTTCAGCGAGATCAAGCCGCGCATCCAGATCGCCCACACGCTGGCGGAAATGCTGACCCGCATCGACCTGGTGCGCGAGCAGATCCGGCTGGAGGCGGGCGAGCCGCTGAATCTGCGCCAGGAAGATCTTGTCCGGCGCGGCCATGCCATTATGTGCCGCCTGCAGGCCGAAGACCCCTTCCACCGCTACCTGCCCGCGCCCGGCCATTTGCGCCACGTGCGCCTGCCGGGCGGGCCGGAGGTGCGCGTCGATACCTACGTCTACTCCGGGGCTGACGTGCCGTCTCACTACGACGCCCTGATCGCCAAGATCACCGCCTGGGCGCCGGATCGCGCCACCTGCCTCGACCGCATGCGGCGCGCGCTGGAGGACACCAACGTCAGTGGCGCGCCGACGAACCTGCCGCTGCTGGCGCGCATCTTGCGCGACGAAGCCTTCGTGCGCGGCGACTACTCCACCGACGTGCTCAGCCGGATGGAGGTCGCGCCCGTGCCGGAGTTCGACCGCGTGCAGCGCGACCTGGCTGTGGCCGCGGCCATCATCTACGCCCGCCGCCGCGAGGCCTTCAACCCGCAGACGCCCGACCAGTGGTCGAGCGGTTGGCATCGCAGCAGCCGCCAACTGGGCTAACGACAAGGAGCGACGATCGATGACATCCTTAGAGGTGATAATTGACGGCACGACCTACGAGGTCGAGTTGGGCCTGGCCGGCGGCGATACGCATACCGTGAAGGTCAACGGCGAGCCGTTGACCGTGACTGTGCCCCGACCGGAAGCGGTTGTGACGGAAATGGACTGGCTGATCATCAACGGCTGGCCCTATGAACTGACATTTGACCCCAACATGCAGTGGCTCAGAGCCTACGATGGGCTGCACAGCGTGGAGATTCACGACCGCGCTCAACACGTGGCCCGGCCGCGCAGCGGCGACGGCCGCGTCAAGGCCCCCATCCCCGGCCTGATCAGCCGCGTCCTCGTCGCCCCCGGCGAAAGCGTTGTGGCCGGGCAGGCGCTGGTCATTCTGGAAGCGATGAAGATGGAAAACGAAATCCGCGCCCCGTTCGACGGCGTGGTCAGCTCCGTCTCGGCCAACATCGGCGAGACGGTGTTGCGTGGGCAGGTGCTCGTCGAAGTCAAGTAGAGACGGGTCGCCGACCCGTCTCTACGCGCCCTGTCGAATATGGTATAGTTTCGCGGTGATGCGAGTCACCGGCCCCCATTTATTAACGCCGTCTGGCGCGGCCACTAACGCCCGCCTGTCGCGCCTGGCCTGGGCCGTCACCGCCGCCGGCCTGGCCCTGCTGGCCGGGGCGGTCGTTCTGATCCTGCTGCGGGCTGCCCGCGCGCCGCGGCCGGGCGACGCCGCCTGGTACAACGACCTGATCATCACCGCCTCGCTGGCCGTGGCCATCATCGTCGGCGGCTTTGTGGCCGCGCGGCTGCCGCGCAACCCCTACGGCTGGCTGCTGTTGGCCTTCGGCATCGGCAACGGCGGCATCCAGAGCTTTGCCGTCGATTACATCCTCGTCAGCCATCAGATCGCGCCGCTGCCGCTGACCTCGTGGGCTTTCTACTTCGCCGCGTTCGGCTTCTCGCTGTGGCTGGCGGCCATCCCGCTGCTGTTTCTGCTCTTTCCCAGCGGGCGGCTGCCGTCGCGGCGCTGGCGGTGGCTGGCGGCCGGTGTCGTCCTCAGCTTCCTGACGCTGGCGGCGCTCATGTGGCTGTCGCCATCAGCGATTCTCGTGTCCGTCCCCAGCCCGTTCCACCACGACAACGCCCTCGGCCGCTGGGCCGACAACCTGACCAGCACGGCCGTCTTCTTCATCTTGCTGGCCATACTCATCAGCGCCATCTCCGTCATCGTCCGGGCCATTCGCGCGCGGGGGCTGGAGCGGCAGCAATTCAAGTGGCTCGGCCTGGCCTCGGTGGTGATGGTGCTGGCCTTCTTCTTCAACACGGAGCTGGTGCCGCTGCTGCCGGGCGTGCTCGATGCCCTACTGGAGGCGGCCGCCTTTGCCGGCGTGCCCCTGGCTGTGGGCATTGCCGTGCTGCGCTACCGGCTGTGGGACATCGACATCATCATCCGCAAGACGGTGCTCTACGGCGTGCTATCGACGCTGCTGGCTGCGGTGTTCTACGTGCTGGTCGTCGCCCTGCAAGGCGTCTTTGGTCGTGTCACCGGCCGCGACTCGCCCGCGGCGGTTATCCTGTCCACACTGGCCATCGCCGCCCTGTTCGCGCCGATGCGCCGGGCGGTGCAGAACGTCATCGACCGCCGCTTCTACCGCCGCAAGGTCGATGCCGAGAAAGTGCTGGCCGATTTCGCCGCCACCGCCCGCGACGAGACCGACCTCGACCGGCTGACGGCTGAGTTGGTGCGCGTCATCCAGGAGGCTATGCAGCCAGAGCATGTCAGCGTGTGGCTGCGAGAGCCGGACGACGGGCGCTGGGCCATGGACGCGGCTGCTGGCGACGAGACGCGCGCCGCTTAGGTCAACGCTTCGTCCGGCGGCCGGATATGGACCAGCAGGGCGTCGGCATCGACGCTGTCGCCGGGGGCGTAGTGGATGGCCTCGACGATGCCCGCGGCGGCCGTGCGGATGGTGTGCTCCATCTTCATGGCCTCGATCTTCACCAACGCCTGCCCTTCTTCCACGCGCTGCCCGACGGCGACCAGCACGGCCAGCACCGTGCCCGGCAGCGGCGCGCGCAGGGAGCCGGCGGCGTCGGCGGCCCGGTGTGGCTCCGGCAAGAGGGGCAGCGCCGTCAGCCGTAGCGACCCGTCGTCGGTTTGCGCCCACCACTCGTCGCCGGCGTCGGCCAGCGCCACGCGCCGG
>JAIBAS010000244.1 GCA_019695075.1 Promineifilum sp.
AGTTGAGATGCCAGTAGGACACGGCCGACAGGTAGGCGGCCAGCAGCGGCAGCCAGGCCAGCCGGCCCCGGCGCGCTTCGGCGAACAGCGCCCGCGCCGCCAGCCACACGGCGGGAACGGTGGCGATGCCGGCCAGTGCGCTGACCAGGTGGATGCCATACGCGCCGGGGCCGGTGCCGCGGTAGGCCAGGGCGACGAGGTAGCTGAACAGCGGTTCGCGGCCGAAGTTGCTCTCCAGGAACACCGGCCGCGCCCCGGCCAGGATGTGCAGGGCATCGACGCCGTACTGGGCCACGTCGTGGCCGTCGCCGGGCGGCAGGCTGTCCAGCCGGTAGAGCCGCAGGAAGGCCGCCAGCGCCGTGATGGCCAGCAAGAGCAGCAACTCCGTGCGCTGGCTCAACTGCCCCTTGCTCACGCCTCGCTCCCCGTACCCACACGCCGCTCTCAGTGGCTGATGATCTTGCTGAGGAACAGTTTCGTCCGCTCGTGCTTGGGTTCGTTGAATAGCACTTTGGGCGTGGCCGTCTCCACGACGCAGCCCTGATCCATGAACACGACCCGGTCGGCCGCCGACCGGGCGAAGCCCATCTCGTGGGTGACGACGACCATCGTCATGCCGCCACGGGCCAGGTCGAGCATCACGTCGAGCACTTCCTTGATCATTTCCGGGTCGAGGGCGCTGGTCGGCTCGTCGAAGAGCATGATCTTGGGGTTCATGGCCAGCGAGCGGGCGATGGCCACGCGCTGCTGCTGGCCGCCGGAGAGTTGGCGTGGGAAGGAGTGGGCTTTCTCCGGGATGCCGACGCGTTCCAGCTGCTCCATGGCGATGCGCTCCGCCTCTGGCCGGTTGCGCTTGCGGATGAGCCGCTGCGCCAGGGTGATGTTGTCGAGGACGCTCAGGTGGCCGAAGAGGTTGAACTGCTGGAAGACCATGCCCACCTCGGCGCGCACGGCATTGATGTCGGTCTTCTTGTCCTCCAGGTGAATGCCATCGACGTAGATGTCGCCCTCGGTCGGCACTTCCAGGTGATTGATGCAACGCAGGACGGTGCTCTTGCCGGAGCCGCTCGGCCCGACGACGACGACGACCTCGCCACGGCGCACGCGCAGGCTGAAGCCGCAGACGGCCATGACGCTGCCGAAGATCTTGTAGAGGTTGTCGATGACGATGATGTCCTCGGTGTGCGCTGTCGGGTCGTGGGTGGGCATGTCGTGAATGTGAACGTCGTCAGCGGGCATTTTGTCTCAACCTCCGTTCGTACCAGCGCAGGAGCAGGCTCAGGGCGATGGTCATGGTCAGATAGAGGAAGGTCAACACGAGATAGCTCTCGCGGAAGCGGAAGGTGCTGCCGGCGAAGAGGCGCGCCTGCTGAGTGATGTCGCGCACGGCCAGCACGGAGATGAGCGACGAATCTTTCAGCATGGCGATGAAGTCGTTGCCCAGCGCGGGCAGGACGTTGCGAATGGCCTGGGGCAGGATGACGTGGCGCATGGCCTGGCCGCCGTTCAGCCCCAACGAACGCGCCGCTTCCATTTGCCCGCCGGGAACGGACTCGATGCCGGCGCGAAAGACCTCGGCCAGGAACGCGCCGTAGATGATAGACAGGGCGCTGATGCCGCGCACAGCCGGGGTGATAATTTGGCCGGAGATGCCAAGGGTATCGGCTACGGCGGGGACGATGACGTAGGCCACGGTGAAGATAAGCACCAGTGTGGGCACGCCGCGGATGAACTCGACGTAGGTGATGGCCACGTTGCGGATGACGGCGTTCTGGCTGACGCGGCCCAGCCCGGCCAGCAGGCCGATGAGTAGGGCAATGGCAAAGGCTACCAGCGTCGTATAGATCGTCAGGGTAATGCCGGTGCCGATGAACCCCTCCCAGCCGCCGTCACCCAGCCCCTCGACGCCGCCGAAGCCGCCGCGGATGAAGTTGAACGCGCGGTTGTAGTCCTCGTTGGTCAAGATGAGCAGCAGCATCAGGCCCAGGAAACCGATGATGGCCACCAGCCACCAGGGGAAGCCCTTCCATCGGAAGCGCGCTTCCTGGTCTTTGATCATCTGTACGTCGCCTGTCATGAAGCCTCCACGTGATTGTAAGCTGCATTGTCGCCGGGGCGCTTGCGGCCAGCGCCGGCCCCTACCATTGGCGCACTATGATACACGCCTGCCCGGAAATAAAAAACAGCCGGGCCATTTCGGCCCGGCTACTGACATTCATATTGCGGCCACGGGTGGCCGCCACGGCGGCCGTCTAGCTGTCCAGGTCTTCGTAGGTGATGGTGAAAGCGTCGGAGAAGAACTTCTGCGCCAGCGTGTCCAACGTGCCGTTGGCGCGCAACTCGGCCAGCGCGGCATTGAACGCCGCGGCCAGGTCGCTGCCCTTGGGGAAGATGAAGCCCAGTTGGTCGCTGGACATCGAATCGCCCACCAGCTTGAGTTGATCGGCGTTGACGCCGACGTAGCCCTGGCCGGCCGTCTCGTCGATGATGACGGCATCGATGTCGCCGGCGATGAGCGCCTGGACGGCGAACGGGAACTGCTCGAACGCCTGGATGCGGTTGGCCGGCAGCAGCGACGAGGCCGTCTCGAAGTTGGTCGTGCCCGTCTGCGTGCCGATGACCAGATCGGCGTTGTCGATGAACGCCTGCACCGAGTCGAAGCGATCTTCGTCGATGCGGGCCAGCAGGCGCTGCTCGATGTTGATGTAGCCGTCGGAGAAGTCAACGATCTGACGGCGCTCGTCGTTGATGGTGATGCCGTCGGCGGCCATGTCATATTGGCCGTCGGCCACGGCCTGGATCATGCCCTCCCAGGCCGCCTCGACGTAGACAGGCTGGCAGTTCAGCAGGGCGCAGATGGCGTCAATGGCCTCGTAGTCCCAGCCGGCCGGCTCGCCGGTGGCCGGGTCGATGTAGTTGAACGGCAGGTAGGCGTTCTCGACCGCGACGGTAATCTCCCGGCCGCCCAGGTCGGGCAGGCTGCTGGCGGTCTCTTCGCCGGTGGTCTCTTCGCCGGTCGTGGTGTCGGTGGTCTCGCTTTCGGCGGCCGGTTCCTCGGCCCCGCCACTGCCACAGGCGGCCAGGGCCAATGACAGTGACAGCAACGCCACCAGCAGCAGAGCCAATCGTTTCATCGTCATCTCGTATTCTCCTTCCTCTTGGGTGACTCCACAATGTCTGTCTGCGCACGCGCGAAACGGCAGTCGGTACGGCGTGTCCCGGCTGCCGCCCTACGGCTGTGGGCAGAGTCCACTCTGGCCAGAATTATAGGCGACGCCTGTTGCAGTGCAAGAGGCTATCTTGCCCACTTCGCCCAGACCACATTTAGAGAAATTGTCCCCTTTACAGTTCTACCGGCCGTTGGTCGATGCGGCAGTGGGCGGCGTCGATGATGCTCAGGACGTGGTCAACGGCGACTTCGGGGTGGCCCTCCGGGTTGACGACGCAGTAATCGAACTCCTGCACGCGCTTCATCTCCTGGCGGGCGGTGGCCGTGCGCAGGGCCATGCCCTCGGCCGTGTCCTGCTTGCGCTGGCGCAGCCGGCTGACAAGCCCATTCTCCGAGCGCGTCGTCAGGAAGACACTGACGGCGTTGGGCACCAGGCGGCGCACCGTGGCCGCGCCCTGCACATCGACGCGCAGGATGACATCGCGGCCGCTGGCCAGTGCGTCGCGGATCTGCTGCTTGGGGATGCCCTTGTAATCGTTGTAGACGACGGCGTACTCCAGCAGTTCGCCGGCCTCGATCATGTGGGCGAACTCGTCAAAGGAGACGAAGATGTAGTCAACGCCGTGGCGTTCGTTGTCGCGCGGGGGGCGCGTGGTGGCCGTGACGACGAAGTAAAAGCTCTCCGGTCGCCGCTCGATCAGCATCCGCGCCACGGTGTCCTTGCCCACCCCCGACGGGCCGGAAAGGACCAGCAACAGCGGATAATCGGGACAGTCGTAGACCGCATCAGACATACCTGCTTGCTCCCAGTTTCACGCGCCGCCGCTTGCCCGGCGGCGGCGCTGAATCCTATAATCCGCGTATTGTAGCAACGTTCGGCCCATTGGGGTCGTGAATGGCGAGGGAAATATGCCGGTCTATGAGTATGTCTGCCGCGCCTGCGGCCGCCGGGCGCGCCTGTCTATGACCTTTGCCGAGTATGACCGGGCGACGCCCGTCTGTCCCCACTGCGGTCGCGCGGAGCTAAGGCGGCGCGTCGGCCGCGTGGCCATCGCTCGCTCGGAGTCGTCCCGGCTCGACAGCCTCATGGACGATAGCGCCCTGGCCGGCCTGGACGAGGACGACCCGCGCGCCATGGGCCAGATGATGCGCCGCATGAGCGACGAACTGGACGAGGACATGGGCGGCGATTTCGATGAGGTCGTCGGCCGGCTGGAAAGCGGCGAGTCGCCGGCGTCCATCGAGGCGTCGATGCCCGATTTGGGGGAGGCGGGCGAGTAGGCGCGCTGGAGTAGTTTGGCTACTCCGCGTTGATTGTCTCCAGCCGGGCCAGCACCGCCCGGCGCAAGTCACTCTGCACCTCATCGCCGGGCCGGTCGGCGTCGATCCGCAGCCAGCGCGCCGGCTCGGCCGCGGCCAAGGCCAGATAGCCCTCGCGTACCCGGCGGTGGAACTCGACCGTCTCCAGGTCGAGCCGGTTCATCTCCTCGCCCATGTCGCGCCGCCGAGCCAGGCCGCGCTCCACGTCCAGGTCGAGCAGCAGCGTCAGGTCGGGCCGCAGGCCGCCGGTGGCAATGGCCGTCAGTGCCGCCAGGTTGCCGCGGTCGAGGCCGCGGCCATAGCCCTGATAGGCCATCGTGCTGTCGGCGTAGCGGTCGCACAGGACGACGTGGCCCGCGGCCAGCGCCGGGCGGATGACCTCGGCCACCAGTTGGGCGCGCGAGGCGGCGTAGAGCAGCACTTCGGCCGTCGGCGACATGGCGGCGTTGTCGGTGTCGTGGAGGACGTGGCGAATCTGGTCGCCGATGGCCGTGCCGCCCGGCTCGCGCGTCGTGACGACGTGGAAGCCGCGGCCGCGCAGAAACTCCGCCAGCCCGCGCAGTTGCGTCGTCTTGCCGGCCCCTTCCGGGCCTTCGAGGGTGATGAACATGGGAGTGAAGGATGAAGGATGAGGGATGAGGGATGAGGGATGAAGGATGATTTCATCCTTCATCCCTTCTTCAGCCTTCAGCTTTCGTTGCGCGCCGCGTTGAAGATGCGCACGTGACGATATGGCTCCCGGCCGTAGCTGTGGGATACCAGATTGGCCTGCCGCACCATTTCGTGCTGGTAGCGGCGGATGGCCGAGCCGACGGGCCGCAGATCGGCGCTGGCCTGCCCGGCTTGCACCAGGGCGATGGCCTGCTCCGTCTCGGCGATGGCTGACTCAAAAGGGTCGCCGGAAGTGGGCGCCTCCAGGCCCAGTGCTTCGACCAGGAAGCGTTCCATCTGGCTGACCGTGTTGGCCCGCAGGACGTAGACCGAAACGTTGTGCTGCTCGGCGTCGTTGATCAGCCGGCGGCGCTTGCGGTAGTAACTCTTCAGCGTCACCAGCACCTCGGCCTCTTCCAGCGTCTCGACGACGGCCAGGCGGACGCCCAGGTGCTTGGCCGCCTGGTAGAGCCGGTTGCGGGCCACGCCATAGGCGAAGACGCGAATATTGCGCGGGCCGGCGCTGCTGCGCGGCTCGAAGCCGTTGTCGCCGGCGGCGAACTCATCCACGGCGCTCATCTCCCGCGTTGGCGGCAGGATCGTCCCCGGTTGGGGGTCATCGGCGCCCGGA
>JAIBAS010000490.1 GCA_019695075.1 Promineifilum sp.
TGGCGCGGCGGCGGCGGCCTACGCCGCGCGGGCCGGGCTGCCGTGCGTCCTGTTCATCACCGAGGGCACCGAGCCGCATCTGGTGCGCATGGTCTCGGCCTATGGCGCGGCCGTCGTGCCGCTGCCCCGGCCGTTGCGGCGCGTGCTGATGGCCGAACTTGTCCACCGCGCCGGCTTCCACCCCGTCAGCAGCATCACCGCCACCCACACCGGCCACCCCTTCGGCCCGGAGGGGTATAAGACCATTGCCTACGAACTGTACCGGCAACTGGGCGACCGGATGCCGGCGGCCGTCTTCGTGCCCACGGCCTACGCCGAGTTGCTCTATGGCGTTTGGCTGGGCTTCAAGGAGTTGGCCCAGGTGGGCGGCTGTGGCCCCGCGCCGCAGTTGTTCGCCTGCGAACCGGCCGCCGGCGCGCCGTTGCGTGTCGCCCTGGCCCAGGGGCGGCCGGTGGCCCAGGTGGAGGAAGCGCCCACGGCGGCTTACAGCATCGTCGTCGCCGCCAACGGCTACCGCGGCGTGCTGGCCGTGCGCGAGAGCGAGGGCGACGCCGTGGCCGTCAGCGACGCGGAGATGCTGGCGGCGCAGACGGCATTGGGGCGCGCCGGCCTGTGGGCGGAGCTATCGGGCGCGGCGGCGCTGGCCGGCCTGCGCCAGGTGGCGCGGGCCATGCCCTTCGATGGCCCCGTCGTCTGCCTGATGACTTCCAGCGGCCTGAAAGACCAGGGCCTGCCCGCGCCCCTCCTCCCCCCTGTCGCCCCTACTTGGGAAGCTGTTCGCTCGACGCTAAAAACGGTATATGATCTTGTTGTTTAATGAAACTTCCTGTAGCGTGGGCAATAGTGATCGATGAATGTACCTGAGGACGCATTTAAGGAGATAGAGTCTATTCAGGGAATATTTCTGCAAAAAATCCAGATTATTCCCAGAAGTCAAGTGGAATTCCTTCATTCCTTTCCTTTGATTCCCGCGGCGTGGATAGCATGCCTGAAGCAGAAAGAGTACTCATCAACCATGATGCGCCAGATTTGGGCCCAAGTGGATGGGTACTTGCCTAATGCAGTTAGCTTGTTGCTGAGACGAGTGGTTGATATTGGGCTAACTGTCGCCCTCAACACCAGTAAGGTGCACGGATTAACGTATTTTCTGAAGCACGAATCAGATAAGGGTACTTCTTATCAAGGCTGGCTGGGCGGGCTTCCTGTATCGGATGGGGATGTTGCCACGTTCGAGAAAGACAGTAACTTGATGTTGCCGCAATCATATCGGCGCTTTTGTAGCGTTCACAACGGGTTATTGTGGAATGGAAACAGGGGAATGGGGTATTTGCCAATCCATGAACTGATAGCTTGGAAGAGTGTTCTGGGCTTTTATAGTGACGGTGCTGGCAATCTTCAAGGTTTTGATCTAACACAACCGCTCGATGACGATGACTATTTGACTGTTGATTGGGATCATGAAACTGACGAACTTACGGGTTGTATGGACTTTTGGGAGTTTGTGGAACGGCGATTTGCGGTGGAATTCAAATAGTGCGCACAGACCTTCTGGCTTGGTCTTGATTTCCCCAATCTGTCTTTAATATGCCGGCCGAAACCGTCACCCCCAGCCGCCAGCAATACCTCGACGTCAAGGCGCAATATCCCGGCGCTATCGTCTTCTTTCGCCTGGGCGACTTCTACGAGACGTTCGACGACGATGCCGCCGTCGTCGCCCGCGAACTCGACCTGGTGCTCACCAGCCGGACGCAGGGCAAGAGCGGGCGCATCCCCATGGCCGGCGTGCCCCACCACTCGGTCGAGAACTACATCGCCCGGCTGATCGCCAAGGGCTACAAGGTCGCCCTGTGCGAGCAGATGAGCACGGAGTTGATCAACGGCGTCATGCCGCGCGAAGTCACCCGCGTCTTCACCGCCGGCACGGTCGTCGAGTCGGGCATGCTGGAGGCCGGGCGCAACAACTACCTGGCCGCGGTTGTCTTCGACGACAGCCGCGCGGGCCTGGCCTACGCCGACATCACCACGGGCGAGTTTGCCACGGCGCATCTGAACGGCCGGAACGAATTGCTGGAGGAGTTGGCCCGCCTGTCGCCAGTCGAGTTGCTGGTGCCGGAGGGCGCGGAGTTCACCCATCCGGCCATCAAGACCATCAGCCCGCTGCCGGCGTGGCGCTTCGAGTTGGGCCAGGCCCGCCAGACGCTGCTGCGCCACTTCGGCGTGGCCACGCTGGACGCCTTCGGTTGCGAGGGTAAGCCGCTGGCGACGCGCGCCGCCGGGGCCGTGCTCCACTATTTGCAGGAAACGCAGCGCGGGCGCGTCGGCCAGATGCAGCGCCTGACGACCTATTCCACGGCCGGCTACATGGCTCTGTCGGAAGCCACGCGGCGCAACCTGGAACTGACCGAATCCCTCAGCGGCGCGCGCGAAGGCTCGCTGCTGCACGTGCTCAACAAGACGGTCACGCCGATGGGCGCGCGCCTGCTGCGCCAGCGGCTGACCCGGCCGTTGCTCCGCGTCGAGCCGCTCAACGCCCGTCTCGACCAGGTGGAGACGCTGGTGGCCGACGGCCTTTTGCGGGCGGAACTGCGCGCGGCGCTGAAGGGGCTGCCCGACCTGGAGCGGCTGACCAACCGCCTGTTGGGCAACCGGGCCACGCCGCGCGACGTGGGCCAGATGGCCGTGGCCCTGGGCGGCGTGGTGGAGCTTAAGGCCCGTCTGGCCGGCGTGGCCGCGCTGGCCAACGCCGAGCGCCGCCTCGACCCCAACGACGAGGTCGTGACCACCATCGGCCGCGCCCTGGTCGATGAACCGCCGGCCAATCTGCTCAAAAGCGGCTTCATCCGCCCCGGCTTCTCGGCCGAACTGGATGGCGTGGTCAACACCTCCGCCCACGCCCGCGAGTGGGTCGCCTCGCTGGAGCCGCGCGAGCGGCAGCGCAGCGGCATTGCCTCGCTGAAGGTCGGCTTCAACAAGGTCTTCGGCTACTACATCGAGGTGACCCACGCCAATACCCCCCTCGTGCCCGCCGACTACATTCGCAAGCAGACGCTGACCAACGCCGAGCGCTACATCACGCCGGAATTGAAGGAGTACGAGACGCTCATCCTCAATGCCGAGGAGCGCATCCTGCAAATCGAGCGGCGGCTGTTCAGCGAGCTATGCAGCTTCGTCGGCGGACACAGCGCGCGGCTGCTGGAGACGGCCGCGGCGCTGGCCGAGCTGGATGTGGCCGCGGCGCTGGCCGAGGCGGCGGCGCTCAACGACTACGTCCGGCCGGCGTTGGCGGACCCGGCGCAGACGGGCGACATCGCCATCCACATCGAGGGCGGCCGCCACCCCGTCGTCGAGGGGGCGCTGGCCGCGGGCAGTGGGGCGGGCGGGCGGCGCGGCGAGCGCTTTGTGCCCAACGATACCCACTTCGACGCCGCCAACCTCATCCAGATCATCACCGGCCCGAACATGAGCGGCAAGTCCACCTATCTGCGTCAGGCGGCCCTCATCGTCCTCATGGCCCAGATCGGCAGCTTCGTGCCGGCGACCGCGGCCCACATTGCCCTGGTTGACCGTATCTTCACCCGCATCGGCGCGCACGACGAACTGCATGCCGGGCGCTCGACGTTCATGGTCGAGATGGTCGAGACGGCCGAGATCCTCAACCACGCCAGCCACCGCTCGCTGCTGGTGCTGGACGAGATCGGTCGCGGCACCAGCACCTACGATGGCCTATCGCTGGCCTGGGCCATCGTCGAGTTCCTGCACAACCACCCCCGCCTGAAGCCGCGCACGCTCTTTGCCACGCACTACCACGAACTCGTCGGTCTGGCCGATCTGCTGCCCGACGTGGCCAACTTCAACGTCGCTGTCAGCGAGGAGGGGGGCGAGGTGACCTTCCTGCACCACATCGTGCCCGGCGGGGCCGACCGCAGCTACGGCATCCACGTCGCCCAGTTGGCCGGGCTGCCGCGCGACGTCATCCTGCGCGCCAACGACATCTTGCGCGATCTGGAGCGCCACGCGCCGACGACGGCCGTCGAGCCGAGCCGCCTGTCCAGCAGCCAGCAGATCGCCCTGTTCCCCGACTCCAGCCCGTTCCTGGACGAACTCCAGGCGCTGGACGTCAACGCCTTGACGCCGCTGCAAGCGCTCAATAAGCTCTACGAGTGGAAGCAGCGCTATGCCAGCCAGAATCATCAGTAGTATCGTTAGCCGCTTTATCGTTTGGTCCAGGGACAGTACCGTCACATGAAACACAAACAGCCATCAGAGTCAGCGCCGGAGCCGGAAGAGAGCGACGAGGTGCGCCGCCTGCGGCGCGAGTTGGCGCGGGCCAACGCCAAACTGGAGCGCTTGCAGGAGCGCAAGTCGAGCATGCTGGCCATGGCCGCCCACGACTTGCGCACGCCTATCGCTGTCATCCAGGGCTACGCCCAGTTGCTAGAGCTAAGTCTCTCGGCCGAGGCCGACCCGACCATTCGCGAATACCTGACGACCATCGTCGCCCACGCCGCTTCACTGCGTAATGGCGTCGAGAACCTCGTCGTCCTCGACGCGATGGACCGCGGCGAAGTGAAGATCGACGCGGTTCGCTGCGATCTGGTGGAGCTTGTCGGCCAGGCGCTGGCCCAGGTGGAGGGGCTGATCAGCGTCAAGGGGGTCGAGTTGACTCTCGACACGCCGCCGGAGCCGTTGTGGGTTCTGGCCGACGAGGATGCCGCCGGGCGCGCCCTCTATAGCCTGGTCAGCCACGCCGAGAAGTATGCCCGCGAGCGCGGCCGTCTTATCATTACGGTCGTCGCCGACGGCGGGTATGGGCGCGTGTCCGTGAGCGACCCCGACCGGCGGCTGCCGGCCGAGGTCATCGCCCGCGCCTTTGAGCGAGTGGAGATCGGCCCGGAGGGGCGCGCCGCCACGCGCGGCACCGACCTGGGCCTGGTGGTGGCCCGCAAGTTGGCCGAGGCCCACGGCGGCCGCGTCGCCGCCGGCAGCACCGAAGCAGGCACGACGCTGAGCCTCAGCTTGCCGCGCGCGTCCGAGGAGCCGGCCGAGGCATGAGCGACATCACCCCACCCCCCGGCGTCCCCTTCGACGACGAGACCTGGCGACAACTGCCCGGCTTCCTCGACAACCTGCCGGAGTCGGTCTGCCTGCACGTCTGGGCCGACGAGGCGGGCGAGCCGGTCGAGCGCGAGGCCGTCCGCCTGGCCCATGTGCTGGCCGAACGCTCGCCGCGGCTCAGCTACCGGCTCTTCCCCCGCCGCGAGAACTACCCCTATTATCCCGTCATTGGCGTGATGGGCGGCACGAGCGTGGAATCGCGCGATGACGGCCTGCGGATCATCGGCCTGCCGCTGGGCTATCAGCTGACTTCGCTCATCGCCGCCATTCAGGCCGTCGCCTTTCGCGGGCAGACGTTGGAGCCGGCCACGCGCATCCGCCTGAGCCGGCTGCCGGCCGACGCTGACGTCGCCATCGAGTTACTGACCAGCGCCGAGGATGAGTGGGGTGGGGTGGCGGCCAAGACGGTCTTCGGCATGGCCGCGGCGTCGCCGCGCGTGCGCGCCTTCCTGATCATGACCGACCTCTTCCCGGAGGCGGCGCAGCGCTACTCGGTGACGGCGTTGCCCCACGTCGTCGTCAATCGCCGCGTCCACTTCAGCGGGCCGCCCGATGAGGCCGCTTTGCTGCGCCACATTGGCCTGGCGTTGAAGTAGAGACGCGCCACCAGCGCTGAGGTAGAGACGCGCC
>JAIBAS010000505.1 GCA_019695075.1 Promineifilum sp.
TCTTTAGCGCGTTTGCCGGGGCGGAAACAGCCCTGGGGCGCGGGGCAGCAGTCCCCTCTAACTCAGCCTAGATTTTGCCGGAGGTAATGGCCATCTTCACGTCGGCGATGGCCTCGGTCACCTTGATCTCGCGCGGGCAGGCGTTAGTGCAGTTGAAGATCGTCCGGCAGCGCCAGACGCCGAACGTGTCCGCCAGCACCTCCAGCCGCTCGTCGTAGCCCTCGTCGCGCGAGTCGAAGATGAAGCGATGGGCCTGGACGATGGCCGCCGGGCCAACGTAACGCCCGTCGGCCCAGAAGCTGGGGCACGAACTGGTGCAGGCGGCGCAGAGGATGCACTTGGTCGTGTCGTCGAAGCGGGCGCGGTCTTCGGGCGATTGCAGCCGCTCGCGGCCATCGGCCGGCACGGCCGTCTCGTTGATGAAGTAGGGCATCACCGAGCGGTAGTGGTCGAAGAACGGCTCCATATCGACCAGCAGGTCTTTCTCCACCTTCAGGCCCAGGATCGGCTCGACCTGAATTTTGACCATCTCGCTGTTCTTGCCCGCCAACGTGGACACCAGCGTCTTACAGGCCAGCGAGTTGGCCCCGTTGATGCGCATGGCATCGGAGCCGCAGACGCCGTGGGCGCACGAACGGCGCAAGGTCAGCGTGCCGTCCTGCTCCCACTTGACGCGGTGGAGCAAGTCGAGCACCGAGTCGGTGCGCAGCACGTCTTCGAGCGTATATTCGCCCCACCAGGGTTTCTTGTCGGTTTCCGGGTTGAAGCGCCGGATTCGCAACTTGGCTTGCATGGTCATCTTCTCCTAGTAGACGCGCTTCTTGGGTTCGTAGCGGCCCAGCACGACCGGCTTATACTCCAGCGTGTAGCCGCCCTTGGCGTCGCCGGCAATCAGGCTGTGCTTCAGCCACTGCTGGTCGTCGCGTTCAGGAAAATCCTCGCGCGCGTGGCCGCCGCGGCTCTCCTGGCGGGCGCAAGCGGAGATAGCCGTCACCTCGGCCAGTTCCAGCAGGCAACCCAGTTCCCAGGCCTCCAGCAGGTCGGTGTTGTACTGCTGGCCCTTGTCATCGATCTGAACCTTGGTGCGGTACTCGTGGCGCAACTCGCGCAGGTCTTCGACCGCCTGCGACATGCTCGCCTCGGTGCGGAAGACGCCGACGTTGTCGGTCATTGTCTGCTGCATCCGGCGGCGCAACGTGAACGGCTTGACGCCGCCCGCGCCGTTGCGGATGCGGTCTAGCTCACCGTAGATGGCATCACCCGTACCCGTTCGCAGACGGCCGAGGTCCGCGCCGCGGCAATACTCGGCAATGTGGCGGCCGGCGCGGCGGCCGAAGACGACCAGGTCAACCAGCGAGTTCGTGCCCAGCCGGTTGGCCCCGTGGACGGAGACGCAGGCGCACTCGCCGGCGGCGTAGGCCCCTTCCAGCACTTTCTTTTGCGCGCCGAGGATGACGCGGCCGTCCAGGTCGGTGGGAATGCCGCCCATGGCGTAGTGGGCCGTGGGTTGGATGGGCATTGGCTCGGCCACGGGATCGACACCCAGATAGGTGCGGGCGAAGTCAGCGATGTCGGGCAGCTTCGACTCGATGTACGCGCGGTCAACGCGCCGCGTCTCGCCCGCCTCGGCCAGGTATTTGTTGACCGTCTCCGGCGTCACGTCGAGGTGGACGTAGTTCTTGCCGTTGATGCCCCGCCCGGCCTGAATCTCCAGGAAGATGGCCCGGCTGACCACGTCGCGGCTGGCCAGGTCTTTGATCGTCGGCGCGTAGCGCTCCATAAAGCGCTCGCCCTTGCCGTTGAGCAGGATGCCGCCCTCGCCGCGCACGCCCTCGGTGATGAGGATACCCAGCTTGTAGATGCCCGTCGGGTGAAACTGGAAGAACTCCATGTCCTCCAGCGGCACGCCGTTGCGCAGGCAGATGGCCGTGCCGTCGCCGGTCAGCGAGTGGGCGTTAGAGGTCACGTCCCAGCAGCGCCCCCAACCGCCGGTGGCGAAGAGAACGGCCTTGCTGTGGAAGACGTGCAACTCGCCCGTGGCGATCTCGTAGGCGATCACACCGCGCACCGCGTCGCCGGAACGAATCAGATCGACGACGTGGAACTCGTCAAAGAAGTTCACCCGGTTCTTGATGCACTGCTGGTAGAGCGTTTGGAGGATCATGTGGCCGGTGCGGTCGGCGGCATGGCAGGCGCGCATGACCGGCTTGCCGGTGTTATTATTGGTGTGGCCGCCGAAGCGGCGCTGGGAGATGCGGCCGTTGGGCAGCCGGTCGAAGGGCAGGCCCATGTGCTCCAGCTCGACGACCGTCTCGATCGCTTCCTGGCAAAGCACATCGACCGCGTCCTGGTCGGCCAGATAGTCTGACCCTTTCACGGTGTCGTAGGCGTGCCACTCCCAGTGGTCTTCTTCCAAATTGCCCAACGCGGCGCCAATGCCGCCCTGGGCTGTGCCGGTGTGGGAGCGCGTGGGGTAGAGCTTGGAGACAACGGCGACGTTGGCGCCCCGGCTGGCATAGAGGGCAGCCATCAACCCTGCCCCGCCCGCGCCGACGATGACTGCGTCAAACACGTGCGTCTTCATAGTCGGTCATTCCTTGTTGCTTATGGGATCGCCGCCGGGTCGAACAGCACGATGGCGATCGTGGCCCAGATGACGGTGGCGACGACGAAAAGACCCAGGACGATGGCCAGGACGCGGCGCGCGCCGCCGTTGTGGACATAGTCACTCAGGATGTTGAACAGGCCGCGGATGCCGTGGGGGATGGCCATCCACAACAGGGCGATGTCGAAGGCCTTCCAGCCCCAGTTATTCCACTGCGCGGCCACGAACTGGAGGGTCAGATTGGTCGAGCTATTGAGCACGTGCTGGATGACCATGTGGCCCACGGCCAGAATCAGCATGGCCACGCCCGACAGGCGCATGAAGAGCCACAGATAGCGCTCGTAGCTGCGCTCCAGCTTGACGCGCCGGACAGTCACCTTGCCGGGCGTGTTCGAGGTAATGGATGCCATGAGGTGTCTCCTTATTAGCGCGCGTACTGGGCGAAGTCGCTAAAGGCCGGGATGCGCAGGCAGCTACCGCCGGCGGCGGCCATCTCTGAGCAGTGGCTGATCATGTGGCTGAACATCAAAACGGCGATGGGCACAAAGATGATCAGGAACAGGCCCCAGGTGATCAGCGAACTGGTGCGCTGGTGACGCCACCACTCCGGCTTGAAGTCCAGAAGGGTAATGCGAATGCCGTTGAAGGCGTGATAGAGCACGGCGGCCATGACGCCGATCTCGCCGATGCCAAAGAGGGGGTTCTTGAACAGGGCGATGGACCAGGCGTAGGCTTGCGGCCAGAAATGGGCGTTGGCCGTGTCCCAGACGTGGATAACGAGGAAAAAGAGGATGGCTAGTCCGGAAATGCGATGGGCAAGCCAGCTATATTGTCCGGAGCGGCCTCGATAACGGATGCTTTCACGTACGGTCAAGATCAGTGAGGTCATAAAGGGGTCTCCGAGGCTGAACTACACCGTGAGTATAACACCTTTCGGGCGAATGCTAAGTAAATGATGGCGACATTTGCGGCCCTTGCCGAGGGTGGCGGCCCTTGCTACACTTGCCGCAATGGTGCGGCCCTTTGACTTGCGCGATCTGGCTTTGATTCGCCGTCTGGGCGAGCGTGGCGTGTCGCTGCATACCGTCTCCGCCCTTGTCGAGAACGTCCATCCCCTGCGTGGCGCGCTGATCAGCATGCTGGTCGGCGGGGAGTTCCCCACCTTCGTCTGGAAACCCGATAACGGCGAGCGCGACGGCTTCCTGCAATTGCGCGTCTCGCATAGCGGCCCGCAGGCGTTCGTGCTGTACATCAGCCCGCGCTGCGACAGCGCCGCCGTCCACGACGCCCATGTTGCCCACGAAGGCGCCAACGGCGACCTCGGCGCGCTCCCCGGCACGGGCCATAGCACTGCCGGCGGGGCCTGGCTGGCGCTGCTCGACGAAGCCGTAGCGGAGATCGGCCGGCGCGGCATCCATCACCTCATCGCCGAGACGGACGAGCACGGCCCGGAGCTGCCGCTGTTGCGCCGCGCCGGCTTCGCCGTCTACACGCGCCAGGACATCTGGTCGGTGGCCGCGGCCGACTATCGACCGCAGGGCGTCGCCGCCCGCAAGCTGCAACGCCGCCACGCCGCCGACGATTGGGACGTGCAACTGCTCTACGCCAACACCGTCCCACGCCTCGTGCAGCTCGTCGAACCGACGCCGCTGATCAGCGAGGGCGAAAACTGGGTGTTGCGCGCCGGGGACGAACTGGCCGCCTTCGTCACCCTGCGCCAGGGGCCGACGGCCGGCTGGCTACGCTTCTTCATCCACCCCGACGCCGAGTCGGAGGCCGATGAGATCGTCAGCGCCGCGCTAGCAGTCGCCTTTGAGCGCGAGTCGGAGCGTGTCTATTGTTGCGTTCGGCGCTACGAGAGCTGGCTGCCGAGCGCGTTAAGCCGCAGCGGTTTTACAATTTCGGCCAGCCAGGCCGTCATGGTTCGCCATACGGTCCACTACGCCTCGCGGCCCGTCCCTGAGACCGCTGTGGCCCTTGACGGGCAACGCATCCCCGTCTCCTCGCCGATGGTCCGCCAACTACGCCGGCGGCATCCCAACGGCCACAAGTAAAGCGGTGGGTGAAAGTGTTGATGGAAACAAAACAATCCCACGAAGACCTGCGAACCCTGCTGACAATCTTGCCGCCGAGCATCGCCGAGAGCGTTGAGGCCGCCGGCAATGCAGAGGCGCTGCTGGAGATCGTCATGGACCTCGGCCGCGTGCCGACCGCCCGCTACGTTGAGGGCGAGCGCGTGCTGCGCCACCGCGAAGTCAGCCATCTTGAGATCGAACAGGTGGTAGACGGCATTGGCGACTTCGACGACGACAACCGCGCCGGCATCGCCCGGACGCTGCACCGCATCTCCGGCATCCGCAACCGCCGCGGCCAGGTGGTCGGCCTGACCTGCCGCGTCGGCCGGGCCATCTTCGGCACCATCGAGATCATCGAAGACATCGTCGCCGAAGGGCACAGCATCCTCCTCCTGGGCCGGCCCGGCGTCGGCAAGACGACCATGCTGCGCGAGATGGCCCGCGTGCTGGCGGAGAAGAAGCGCGTCATCATCGTCGATACCAGCAACGAGATCGGCGGCGATGGCGACATCCCCCACCCGGCCGTCGGCCGCGCCCGCCGCATGCAAGTGCCCCGCCCGGCCCACCAGCACGAGACGATGATCGAGGCCGTGGAGAACCACAACCCGGAGGTCATCGTCATCGACGAGATCGGCCGGGAGCGCGAGGCCGAAGCCGCCCGGACGATCAACGAGCGCGGCGTCCAACTCATCGGCACAGCCCACGGCAACAATCTGGAGAACCTGCTGCTGAACCCGACGCTATCCGACCTTGTCGGCGGCATCGAGAGCGTGACTCTGTCGGACGAGGAAGCGCGCCGCCGCGGCACGCAGAAGACGGTGCTGGAGCGCCGCGCCCCGCCGACGTTCGACGTGCTCATCGAGATGCAGGATCGGCAGCGGCTGCTCGTCCACCGCGACGTGACCACCTCGGTCGATGCCATGCTGCGCGGCGAGCCGGTGCAGGTGGAGCTGCGCTGGTGCGACGACGAGGGGCAGATCCACACCGAGCGCCAGAACCTCGTCGTCACCTCGGCCGCCGTCACCGGGCGGCGGACGACCGGCCCTGGCGCGCGACAGCCGCAG
>JAIBAS010000129.1 GCA_019695075.1 Promineifilum sp.
GCCGACGCAGACCCCGCCGGCTGTCTGGTGGCCGACGCCCACGGCGACGCTGCTGCCCGCGCCGACGGCGCGGCGCTGAGTCCAGTCAGAGGCGCATTCACGCCTTTTCCACGCCCTATCCACCGCGCGTTAACGCCGCGGCGAGCGGGTATCGGCTATCCTACAGGTGGGCAGCAGTACAGTTTTCCTCCTTTTTGAGACGCCGCGATTTCCCCTTTTCGCGGCGTTTCCCTTTTCCGGGGAGGCAGGGCTACGGCCGGCCGGGCCGTTGGTCGCGGGGCAGAATCCAGCAGCGCGGGTGGTGGACAAAGCCGATGTGGCTGTAGTAGTCGGCCGCCGCCGGGGCGGCCAGCAGGATGAGATTGCAGCGCGGGCCGAGCGCCGCCTGCGTCCGGGCGATCAACTCCACGCCGATGCCCTGCCGCTGGTAGGCCACGTCCACGGCCAGATCGGACAGGTAGCAGCAATAGGTGAAGTCAGTCACCGAGCGGGCCACGCCCACCAGCCGCTCGCCGTCCCAGGCTGTCACGGTCAGGTCGGCGTTGGCGACCATGCTGGCGATGGTCTCGGCGTCGTCCACCGGCCGGCGCTCGGCCAGGGTGGAGCGGCGGAGGAGGTCGGTGTAGGTTTCGGGGGAGAGGGGAGTGGTTGTGGAGTAGTGGATCATCGTCGTGTTCGGTGGGACGGGCTGAAGAGAGCCGCTTGAGGTAGGCAACCTGTCCTACGGAGTGAAGGCATTGGCGGCAGCCAGGCAGCCGCTTTCGACGGCGTCATAGAACGTGTTGGTGAGGGTCTGGTACTGATGTTGAATGGCTTTGTCGGGGAAGTTCATGTCGTTCCAACTGCCCATGCCGCCAAAGACCCACGATGCAGTTGCCGCCGCTAGCAACCGGTGGGCAGCGACCGAGTAGCCGCAGAGCGGGAGCAATTCGCAACGATAGTTGCTCGCCTCCAGAATGGCACTTGCCCGATCTAGCCACTCGCCCCAGCCCGCGTAGTGTGGTTCTCCGTGTGCGGTGACGAATGCACGAGCAGCCGCCAGTTGCCGGCGCAGTTCATCGCTCGCCTGGTCAACGTCAACGTTTCCCACAGGCGGCAACTCATCACAGGCGACGATGTGGTAGTTGATTCGCCAACTCTTATGGGCAAATTTCCATTCAGGGCGCATGACGTGCGGCCGCTCACAGTCGACAAAGATCAGCGTCGGGTTGGCATTGGCGAAGGCCGCGGCTACGGCGGGGGGTAATGGGCCAGGGGTGATCAGCTGTTGCAGCCACAACCGGCGCGTATTCATCTGTCGCAGCGCCTCCATCCAGCCGCGCGCGGCTTCGGCCGGGGGAAGCGGCGCGACGCCACCAAATTTTAGGCTGCTCACGTAGCCACGGGTGAAAAAGTCGGCCAACCGCTCTCCTTCGTCCGGCGAAAGGCAGTTGTGGCAGTAGGCGTTAGCGAAGGCCGCCAGGATGATGGATACGTTTTGTTCGCCGCTCATGGGAGAGTGTCTTGAATTGTGTGTAAACACCTTTGCCCAATGGCAACGGCATCAGGACAAAGACAAACGGCTTGGGTTGGGAACCGGGTATATTGCTCATCTCTTTGCCCAGCGCGCTCGGTACTACTCAAGCCTCAACATTCTCTTGACGTCTTCTAGTGAATGGCGCGCCGGTGACTGAGCCTTGACCTGCTGCACATGCAGATAGTCCAAATAGTCTTCAAGCTTCTCCTGATCGTTTAGAAGCTCGCGCAGAAAGAGGTACTCCTCATAGGGAATGACGGCGAAACGGGCTTCATCTCGGTCTTTAATGATCTGAACTTGCTCGAGCATATGACCTCCCCGGTAGAGCAACGAACTGCACGCGCAGCTACGCCTGCTCGACCTCTACCGCTAGGCGCAGCCCCATGCTCTTCAGCAACGCCGTCAGGCTAGATAGCTGGGGATTTCCCTGACGCGATAACATGCGATAAAGATTCTCACGGTTGAGGTCTGCGTCTTGAGCAACAGCTGAGAAACCTCTGGCCTCGGCCACATCGCGAAGCGCCAGCAAAAACACTTCCTGATCGTTTTCCTCCAACGCTGCATCAAGATAGGCGGCTGCCATAACCGGATCCTTCAATCGCTCCCTGAGTCCGTCAACATATGGAACAGTCACAGGATTCATTTCGTTCTCCTCAAGTAGTCTTCCCAGTAGCGCTGCGCAACGGCGATATCGCGTTCTTGCGAATCTTTGTCGCCGCCACATAGGAGAATTACGATGGTTTCGCCGCGCCGACCGAAATACACACGGTATCCTGGTCCGTGTACGATCCTTAGTTCACTAACGCCACGGCCAACTGATTTGTGGTCGCCCAGATTTCCAAGCCGTACTCGGTTAAGCCGAATGTCAATGCGTGCCTGTGCCTCTTTATCTCGCAGCCCATTAAGCCACTCTCTAAATGGCACGCGGCCATTTTCCGTTACATACTCCTGCAATTCGACAACAGGTTTCAGCGTCATTTGAGTGTAGCACAAAAGCGACAATTAGGCAGGGGGCAACGTTTAATTCAGAAACCCCTGCTCCCGCAAATACCCCAGCACCGTCGCCGAAAACTCCTCGTGCGAGGCGCGGGTGTACTTGACGACGGTGTAGACCTGGGCCAGGTTCTGCACGCCCGACGCTTCGATCATCAGCCGCAGCTCCGGGTAGCTCATGTAGCGCTGCCAGCCGCGCGTCTCCCGCTGGTGGTAGATGGCGCGGATGTCGTCGTCGCTGTAGTCGTGGTAGGTCTCGTGGTGGACGAGGCCGCTCAGCGGCAGGCGGTCGCGTGGGGCGGGGTCTTCGTCCGGCCAGCCGAGCGAATAGCCGACGACGGGGAAGACGCCCGGCGGCAGTTGCAGGATGCGGCCGATCTGGTCGCAATGGGCCAGCGTGCTGCCCATGTAGCACAGCCCCAGGCCGCGCGCCTCGGCCGCCAGGGCCACGTTCTGCGACACCAGCGTGGCGTCGATGGCGGCGATCATGAAGCTCATGAAGTTGTCGAAGTTGTCGGGCGCGGCGGACAGGCGCAACCAGTGGCGCATGCGGCGGAAGTCGGCGCAGAAGGTCAGCAGCGCCGGCGCGTCGAGCACCATCTCTTGCTCCATGTGCGGCTCGTAGAGTTGTTCGCGCAGCGCCCGGTCGCGAGTGACGATGATGGAGTAGGTCTGCATGTTGCCCGACGACGAGGCCCGCACGCCGGCGTCGAGCACCTCGGTCAGCAGATCGTCGGGGATGGGGTCGGGCCGGTAGCGACGGATGGAACGGTGGTGACGGATGAGTTCAAGGGTGTCCATGCCCGTAGTATGCCCCAATTGGCCCGCGGCGGGAATGGCCGGGCGTCTTTTCGCCGCGTTCCCGCTAGATGGGGGCGACTACAACGCCTTGCGATAGAGCGTATCCGTCGTCTGCACGCGAAAGCCGCAGTCCTCGTAGACGCGCGGCGCGCCGGTCAGGCTCTCGGCGTCAACGTGCAGGGCGGAGGCGGTCATGCCGGCGTCGCGCTGGGCGCGCAGGCTGCGGGCGATGAGGGCGCGCGCCAGCCCACGGCGGCGGTAGGGGCGGCGAACGCTGATGAACTCCGTGTAGCCGCGCAGGCGGCCGAAGCGCTCGTTCTCGCCGTGGTCGATGTAGGTGCGCACCTGCCCGGCGACTGCGCCGGTCGCCGCGTCCCAGGCCACCTGCCACAGTTCCGGCTGGAACCAGATCTTGTTGTCCAGCCAGCTCTGGTACTCCGCCTCGTCCGGGTCGCGCATGCCCCAGGCGTCGCGGAACGCTTCCACGTCAGCGTCCCAGAGGGCGCGCCAGTGCTCCGGCCGGACGGGCCGCACCTCCAGCCCCTCCGGCAGGGGAAAGTCGGGGATGTCATCGAGCGCCGGCCGCACCATCAGATGGAAATGGCGCACGGCCTGGTAGCCATTGGCCTCTAGCAAGCCGGCCTGATAGCGGTTGCCGTGGGAGGCATAACCCTGGAGGATTTTCGGCCGCGCCGGGTCGTGGGTCGCGGCGATGGCGCGCATGCGCTGCTCCAGCCATTGGAGCGCGGCGCGGCCGAGGCCCTGTCCGCGCCAGTCGGGGTGCAGAAAATGCTGGAGGCCGTAGATAAGCGGGCCGTCGTTCTCCTCCCACCAGTTGCCCCGCCAGAAGCCGACCAGCGTTCCCTCTACCTCAGCCAGCAGCGCGTCGGCGGTGGGATCGAAGCGAGCCGTCGGGGCAAAGTCGGCGGCCAATTCCGCGACGGTCAGGTTCCAATCGTCGCCGTTGACCGCGGCGCGCTCGTTGGCCAGGCGAATCATCGCCGCGTAGTCGCTCTCGCCACGGAAAGGACGAAAGACCAGCCCGGTGATGGCCGGCGCGCCGGGGACGGCAAGTGGTTCAGACGCGAGGGTGTTCGAGGTCGTGTCACCCCTGGCATCCGGTAATGGTTTCAACGCGCGTCTCCTGCGAGGCGGTAGGCGGTTGCCTCTCTTCTAGCGAAACAGTCCCATGATCCCCTGCCCGGTCATGATCGCGCCGATGAAGAGGGCAGCGAAGTAGATGACCGTGGCCAGCAGGAACAAGTAGCCCAGCAGCACCAGCACGCCGTCGCGCTGCAACATGCCCGCGGCCAGCAGCAGCATGGCCACCGCCGGCAGCGTGTTGGAGAAGGGCACGAAGCTGAGCGGGAACAGCAGCAGGATGCTGCCCGCTAGAAGTCCCAGGCCATTGACGCGGCTCATCGCCCGGCCGTCGGTCAGCCGTTGCAGCCGCGGGTGGCTGATGCGATCCACGCGGCGGAAGGCGTCGGCCCCTTTCTCGATGGCCGGGACGAGCTTTTCCGTGCCCAGCGGCCGGTCGAGCAGCCGGTCGGGCAGCCACGGCACGCGGTTGAGCGTCACGCCGATGGAGATGAGGATGCCGACGAGGCCGAAGACGGTGCTGACGCCGGGAATCGACACCGGGAACAGGAACGGCAGGGTCAGCACCATGAGGGCCAGCAACATGCCCTGCTCGCCGGCCAGCGCCAGCAGTTCGCGGGTAGTGACGTGGTCGCCGGTAACGGCGCGGGCCACGCCGCGCAGCGTCTCGCTCAGGGGCAGCGTCGCGTCCTGGAACTCGACGGTATTGTCGTCGTGATGGTCGGTCGCCTGTACGTGATCTTGCATCTTTCTTCCTGATGGCGCGGCCCTGGGCCGGTCGCCGGTTCGATAGTGCCCGGCCGCCGCAGCGGGTCGGGCCAACAATCACCCAGTGTAACCGCCACCGCGGCGCTTGGCCAGTGGCAAAGCATGATTTCACCCAGCGTTCACCCGCCGGGGACAGACCTCAGAGGTCTTCCTAGACCTCTGAGGTCTCACCGGTCGCGGTTCACCATGCTATAATCCGTGCCTATGCTCAACCTTGCGACCGGCGGCTACTGGGACCAATCCCCCTACCAACTGCGCTGCGAGTGGGGGCCGCGCGGCGCGGCGGCGCTGGCCCCGCTGAGCGATGTCATCGTCATCGTTGACGTGCTGTCCTTCTCCACCTGCGTCGATATCGCCGTGGCCCGCGGGGCGATTGTCTACCCCGCCAGGCCGGGCCTGGAATCCCCGGCCGACATGGCCCACCGCCTGGGCGCGGCTCTCGTCGGCCGCGACGCGGCGGCGGCCTACACCTTCTCACCCACGGGCATGCTGGCCGTGCCCAGCGGGGCGCGGCTGATCTTGCCCTCGCCCAACGGGGCCACGCTGAGCACCCTGACCGGAGCG
>JAIBAS010000086.1 GCA_019695075.1 Promineifilum sp.
GAACCGCTGGACGACGCCTTCACCCCGGCCCTGCTGGCCGCCGCTCTGAAAGGCCGGCGCACGCCCATGAAGGCCGCCTTGCTGGACCAGCATGTGGTGGCTGGGCTGGGCAATATCTATGTGTCGGAAGCCCTGTTCCGGGCCGGCATTCACCCCGAAAGGCTGGCCGGCAGCATCTCGCTCAAGCGGCTGGAACGCCTGGTGCCGATGATCAAGCAGGTGCTGGGCGAGGCCATTGCCGCCGGCGGGCTACTCATCACTCAGGCGGGCGCGACACGCGCCGCCCCCGTGCGCGCCGCGACCCGGCTCGAAGAGGCCCTCACGCGCGCTGAGCCAGATCTGATCGTGTTGGGCATGAAGTCCTACGACCTGGCTCCGGCTGTGGCCACCCTGGCCGACCTCTGCCCCCAGCCCCGCCAACTCCTGACGACGCAGAACGGCATCGGTGTGGAAGACCTGGTCGCCGCCCGCTTTGACCCGGCGCGTATCCTGGCGGGCACGGTGACGATTCCGGTCAGCCGCGCGGGCGCGAACGAACTGGTGGTCGAGCGGGCCGGGCGGGGGCTGGGCCTCGCGCCGGTGCAGGTGGGGCGGGTGGTGACCGAATGGGTGGAGATGTTCGCGGGCGCGGGCATCCGCGCCGGCGCTGTGGCCGACTACCGGGCGATGAAGTGGTCGAAGGCATTCCTCAACATCATGGGCAACGCCACCTCGGCCATCCTCAACCGGCCGCCGGCCGAACTCTACCGCCGGGCTGACATCTTCGACCTGGAGATGGACATGCTGGGCGAGATGCTGGCCGTGATGCGCGCGCAGGGGATCGCCATCGTCAATCTACCCACGGCCTCGGTTCGGCCGCTGGCGGCGGTGCGGGCCTACGCGCCGCGCTTCTTGCAGCGGCTGGTCTTCACGCAGGTGATCGTCCACGGCCGGGGCGACAAGATGCCCTCCTTCCACATCGACCTGGCATCGGGCAAGGGGCGCAGCGAAGTCAGCTTCCACAACGGGGCCATCGCCGCCGCCGGGCAGGCGCACCACATCGCCACGCCGGTCAACGCCGCGCTGAACGCTATCTTGCAACGGCTGACGCGCGCTCCGGCCGACCGCGCCGCATTCGACGGCCGGCCGGAGCGCCTGTTGGCCGAAGTGGGCGGTTAGCGCCTTAGCCCGCCGAGTGAGCCGGCCGCTTCCTGCTTCGACTGCTCCATCATCCCGCTGACTTGTTCCTCGCTCAGGCCGGAGTCCTGGGCGCTCTGCTGTGTCTGGCTCAGCGTCGTATTGGTCGCTCCGCAGACCGTTTGCAGCGCCGCCCCGGCGCCGGTGGCATCCAACTGGCCGCCAGACCAGCGGGTAATGATGTCGCTCATGGCGGTCTGGTCGGCCTGCAAACTACCCAACAGCGGCCCCAGTCCCGACAGGCCCATTAGTCCGGCCAGTTGTTGTTGCATGGATTGCAGTAAGCTGCCAGCCCCCAACAGCCCCGCGCCGACGGCCAGCGCGCCCAGCCCGCCCTGCTGGCCCGACTGGGCCAGCCCTTGCAGGGTCGTGCATAGGCCTTGATTGAGCACGGCGATGTTCATGAGGCCCTGCCACGTGGCCATCGTCCCCGCGGCGGCGGCGGCTGTGCCTGCCGCGGCGGGGTCTTGCTGGCCCTGGCCGGCGGCGTCGCCCTGCCCGGTCGTATCGACCTGCCCGGTTGCCACTGGCGTGGCCGTCGGCGTCTCGGTTGCGGGCGGCAGGGCCGTGGCCGTGGGTGGAGGCAGGGGAGTGCTGGTGGGCAGAGGCACGGCCGTGTCAGCGGGGGCCAGGGTCGGGGCGGTCGTAACCGTGTCCGGCGTTACCACGGCCTCGGTGCCCTCATCGTCTTTGCCACAAGCGGCGAGACTGAGGGCCAACAGCAAGAACAGAACGAGTAAGCGCAAGCGACGGTTCATGATTCCATTTCCTCCTTGTTCATGGAAGCTAAAACACCCAACGCTAGCCAAAACACCAGGGCCGGCTTGGCGCCGATCACCAGCGCGTCGGCCAGCCCGAAGACATGCAGCCCCACCAGTCCGGCCAGCAAGCCCAAACTGACAGGGCGAAAGCCGCGGTCGCGCCGGGCGACACGCCAGCCCACGGCCGCGGCCACAAAGAGAATGGCTACGTAGACGACCAGACCCGGCAAGCCGGTGTCGAGCGCGGTCTGCAAGAAGATATTGTGGGCGTGCCCGATGTCATAACTAGGCCACGGGGGCAGCGGGTAGAGGCGAAAGACCACCTGCCGAAACGCGCCCAGGCCAACACCGGTGAAGGGAAAGTCGCCGATGGCTGTGACCGCCCAGGGCCAAAGCTCACGGCGCACGCCCAGTGTCCTGAGCGTGCCCAAAGCGGTCGCTTCCGGTGGGCTAACCCATAGCTCCCAGAGTGTCCGCGGGCCGATCCACAACACGCCGGCAACACCCACCAGCACGACCGCCAGAACGGCCAGCGCCAGGGCGCGCCGCGCGCGCGAGGGCGGCAACACGGCCGCCCACAGGGCGAGTAACGCCAACAAGCCGGCCGCGGCCGCCAGCCAGCCGCCCCGCGACTGGGTCAACGCGAGAATGCCGACGACCAGTAATCCCACCACGGCCAGCCCGACGCGCGGCCAGCGCCACCCCGACCGTGGCGCGATCACGAGCGACACAAGCAACGGCAGAAAGAGGGTGATGAGCGCGGCCAGTTGGTTGGGGTGGGTGGTCAGACGGTCGAGACCGGGCAGGGCCAGGTTGCGAAATGGGTTGGCCGCGGTCAGGATGGGGATCTTGGGTAGGTCGCGCAGGCTCAGCAGGCCAGTCAGGCTGAAGGCGAGGCAGACGAGCAACAGTACGCCGACGGCAACGGCCACGCCGCGGCGATTGGTGACGGCGACGACGGTGTAGCGCCAGGCGGCCAGCCCCAACAACGCCCCGGTGGCCTTGGGGAGCGTCTCCGCCGGGTCGGCCGAGACGAGAATGCCGACGCCCAGGGCCAGGCCCCACAGCGCGAAAGCGAGGTTGAAGGGTGTGCGTGGCAACCGCTCCCGGTCGAGCGCCAGGGCCAACAGCCACACCAGCGCCAGCGCCGCCAGGGCCGCCGCTGTGGCCACCGGCGCGATGTCGGGGAAAAGCAGCCACGGCGCGGCCAATAGCAGGATGATCCCTTCCAGGACCACCAGAGGGTGCGCGGCGAGCCGCGCACCCTGTTTATTGTGTGCCTGCTCGGCCAGTGCGGTCACATAGCCTCAGCCAGAAAGCGGCCGGCGTGCTAGTAGGCGCCCTTGCCGCGCACGACCACCCAGGGCGTCTTCAGCAAGATGTAGATGTCCATCCACAGCGAGTAGTTCTGCACGTAGTAGAGATCGTCCTCGGTGTGGAGATGCAGCGGCTTGTCGGCCCGGCCGTTGATTTGCCACCAGCCGGTCATGCCCTGTGGCACGGCCAACCGCTTGTGCTGCCACGGCTCATACTGCCCCACCAACCAGGGCAACTCCGGCCGCGGCCCGACCAGACTCATGTCCCCTTTCCAGACGTTAAACAGTTGGGGCAGTTCGTCGAGGCTGGTGTGGCGCAGGAAGCGACCGATGCGCGTCACGCGCGGATCATCGACTTTCTTGAACAGCACTTTGCCGTCTTCCGTCATCTCGTTGACGACATCCTGCATCGTCTCCGCGCCGACAACCATAGAACGAAACTTGTACATTGAGAAGAGGCGGCCGTTTTCGCCCACGCGTTGCTGGCGGAAGATGATCGGCCCGTGCGAGTCCAACCGGATGAGAAGGGTAATGATCGCCATGGGCAACATGGCGAGACTCAGCAGAATACTGGAAAGCGCCAGGTCGAACATACGCTTGACCAGCCGTTGCACATCGTTCAGGGCCGGGTCGCGCAGGTTGATCATTGGCAGCCCGCCGAAGTCCTCCACGGACGCGCGATAAAGGGCCAGGCTGAAGTAGTCGGGGACGACGCGCACATTCACGGGCAAGTCATGGAGGGCCAGAACGAGATGATTGATCTGGGCATAGTCCCGCTGTGGCAAGGCAATGACGACGTCGTCGATGTGGCCCGCCTGAACCACTTCGCGCACATCCTCGACCGGGCCAAGGACGTGGACGACGAGTTCGCTGTTGTCTTCGGTGTCTTGCGGCGCCTCGTCCAGATAGCCGGACAGATTGAGGCCGACGGAGCGATAGTCCTCGATCATTTGGCCGACGCGTTGGCCGACCTCGCCCGTGCCGACGATGAGCACCTGTCGTTCGCCGGCCGGCATGCGGCTGATGCGGAAGATGATGCGGGCAACGATCCGCCAGCCGAGCAGGAGGGCCAAATCGACGCTCACGAACAGGATGAAGACCCAGCGCGAGAAGTCACGCTGCCCCAGGTAGAGTAGGCCGGCAAAGAGCAACGCCGAAGACAGCGTGGCCACGGTGACGATCTGCATTTCGTCGATGGCCTTGTAGATGCGCTTGGGATCATAGACCGACAGGACGAGGAAAGTGATGCCCCAGATGAGGGGCACGGCCAGCATGATGTAGGGGGAGATATATGCAGGCCCGCGCAGATTCGTCATCGAGTCAGGAATATAGCGGACGAGAAATGTCGCCGCCGCCAACGCCAATAGCGTCAGCGCCACATCGATGACGATGGAAAAGATGGCGTAGTTAACTCCAAACCGCCTCAACATAATTGTCCCCTTCTTGCGAACCTACTACACCATGCGGATGCATCCGAACGCAGAAACTTAGCCGTCTGGCCCGTTACCGGTGCAACGAGCAACGCTCCGCCGTCGGTGATTCTCACAAACTATCCGTAATGACCTGGCTAGTGCGGTTGTGAAAACGGGTGCAATCGCCTGCAATTATAGCGGCAAGTACTTCCCCGACAAGACGAACACGCGAGATTCTAAGTGAAGATACCCCTATTTCATCCACGAGTCGTATCGGAATCATGACCAGCCGTCGTAGACAACGAACGATTTCGTCAGACCTAGGAATTTCTCCTCATACCAATTCGCGCGTGGAAAGAGCGTCTTGAGTTCGCTTTTTCGGAGCAGGCGGGTGGTGTCGACGCGATGTTGTGCCCGTGCCTTGTCGGGAATCTGCTTAACCCAACCCAGACTCAAGTGTTGGATCAGAGCAACACGCAGATCGCGCGGCAACCACTGGAAGCCGGGGAAAAGGAAGTGGGGTTCGATAGGGAAGTAATAGTTGGGAGTCTGTAGAAAGTAGCGGCGGCCGACACGCTGGACTTCGTTGGCCATGCGTCGCTGCTGCTCAAAATCGCCGACGTGCTCAATGACCGAGTTGGAGAAAACGACATCGAACACCTGGTCGGGGAATTGTCGCATGTCGGTCGCGTCGCCGATGACAGCGCGAAAATGGGCCGACGGCAGAGGGGTAGGATCGATGTTGAGTAGGGTAATGCGGGCGTCATGCTCAACAAAGCCCATGCGTTGCCAGAAGTTCGCTGTGCCGCCTACGTCGAGGATGCTGATCGGTCGTGGCACCGTGTCCAGCAAGCCCAGAAAGAACTGGAAGCGCCGGCGACGCATCTGTGTGGCGAAGGAGTCTTCCTCGCGATTGTCGACAAACTTTCTGAACAACACTGTAGCTCGCCTCCATCTATGAGCTTATCTCAATCGGGCTATCCGGGCGAGATGAACGGCCCTTCAGTGCTCGACAAGCGGCGTAGGCGGCAAGCAGATTGTCCTGCTGGTGTTCCCAGGCGAGCTCGTGTTCGATGCGCTGCCGGCCGTAGCGGCCCATTTCCTCGCGTCGCGCCGGGTCGTCGAGTAGCTCCAGCACGCGCTCGGCCAGGTCCTGCACGTCGTCGGGCCGGGCATAGACGGCCGCTTCCCCAGCCGATATGCGCGATTCCACCAGGTCGAAGACAGCGATGGGGCGGCCGACCGACATGTACTCCAGGATTTTGTTCATCGTCGCCGCGTCGCTATAGGGGGTCTTGGGCATGGTATCCACGCACACGTCGCTTGTAGACAGATAGCGTCGAATCACGTCAAGCTCGGCCCAGCCAGTGAAACACAGGTAGTCGTCCAGACCCAGCCGTGTGCTAAGGGCGCGCAAATCGGCTTCCGCGTCGCCGGAGCCCATGATGGCGAACTGGATGTCGGCGCGCCCGCGCGCGTGTACAAGAATATCCACCAGCTGCACGAAGGTATCGACGCCATCCTGTGGATTGAGGACGCCCAGGTAGCTGATCAGATATGTCCGGCCGTTGCGGAGGGTTGGATCCGGCGCGTCAGGGCGCAACTTGTGGTGGTCAGGGCCGCTACGAACGATGAAGACCCGTTCGGGCCGGAACTGACCGCGAGCGAGCGCAACCCGGCGATGGGTTTCGTTTGTGGTGATAACGATGTCGGCCGTCTTGAAAGTCAGCCTCTCCAGCCATAGCAGCAGCCGGTAGGCCGCGCCCTGCCGGCCAAAGCGCGACAGATACATCTCCGGCGACAGATCATGATGATCGAAGATGAACTGCTTACCCAGCAGCTTATAGAGCCGGCCGATCAGCCAAAAAGTCTCCGGCGGGTTGCAGGCGTGGATAATATCGAAGCCCTCGCGAAAGAGGACCCGGATCGACAGCGCCAGCGTCCAGAGCCAGCAGTAGGCAAATTCCCAGACAAAGCTTAATGTGCCGCTGGTCGTCGGCGGCGCGGGATAGCGGTAAATGCCGATGCCTTCCCGTCGCTCGAACCGTTCGTTCGCGTTGGCGCCGGTAATGGAGATCACCGACACGTGGTAGCCGGCGTCGCGTAACGTCGTCGCCTCCAGCCAGACGCGCCGGTCATTGGGAACGGGTAGGTTTTCGACAAGGATAAGCACACCGATGCGAGCGGACGTTTGCGGTCGGGTCATGGTGTGCTTGAGTCTACAGGAGTTTCGTCGCGGCGGCGATCAACGGCCGGCTCGGCGAAGACGCGCGCCGCCGTCAGGGCCAGGCCCCATAGCACCCAGAGGACGAACCCCAGCGACTGATCCCACCACCAGGAATCGGCCACCTCACGCACATTGAAAGCGAAAAAGGCCGTAGCCACAGCCATGCAAAACCCTGTCAGTCCGTACCTGGCGCGTGGCGTGTTATAGCCCCGCAGGACGGGCAGCCACACGGCGGCCCACAGCGCCACGTAGAGCGCTAGACCGACAACGCCGTGCTGGAACAGCATGCCCAGGTAGCTGCTGTGCGTGCCGGCGGCGTATTCGTTGGGCAGGTTGGGGATGCGCACCGACGTGCCCCAACCGGCGATCCAGTGCTCCGGTAAGAGAGCCAGCGTCTGGGCGTAGATGTAGGCCCGCACCAGCCAACTGCCGGGGCGCAGGTCGATGAATACCCGTTGCACCCAGTCGATGATGACGCTTAGGACCAGGAACAGAACCACCAGCCCAACGGCTGTGGCCACGAGAGCCAGCGCCACCATCAGCGGACGGTTCGACCGGCGATGATAGAGCCACAACAAGGCGTAGAACAGCGTCGCGGCTGCCAGAGCCGCATAAGCAATGCGCGACTCCGTAAACACCAGCGCCACCGTTAGCCCCAGCATCAGGCCCAAGTGGAGAAGTCTTGTCCAACCGCGCGTTGTTTGGAAGCGCCAGAGCATGAGCGGCAAGAGCAGCAGGCAAACCATGCTCAGGGCGCTATACGACAGCGTGAAACCGTTGAGCCGAATGCTGAGCAGGCCAACATTGTCGGAAGATGCGACTTCGCCAAAGCTACGGTACGAAATCGAACTGAAGAAAGCGGAAGCATTGATTTGCGATGCTGGTATGAATCTTCCCAGCAAGGAAACGAACGTGCCGCGCCAGATGCCGGACAGGAAGAGAGCGCTGGCGACGACATGGTAGAGGGCGATGAGCGAGAGCGCGCCGACAATCTTGTGCCATTCCGCCCTGGTATGCACGCAGTTCCAAAACAGCACCAGTATCAGGAACTGCGTCCATATGCTCGTCGCTTCTTTCAGGAAGATAAGCCGCATCTCCGGATCAACCCACAGGGTGGGCGCCAGCCACCAGATGGCCAACGCCAGGGCAATCATCGCCGCCCCGTTGAGACGCACCTGCCACCGGCTTCGTATCAACAGCCGAATGAACTCGACGAAGATGAAGAAGGGCAGCAGCAGCTGATCGATGCCCAAACCCCACCACAATGGCCATAACAGGGCGAACAGCCAGACATTGGTAGCAAACGACGTGCTGATAAAGGGCAGCCACACGCGGCTGCCCAACTTCGGGCGCGGTCTGGTGGTTGCAGAGAACGAGGTATCCGTTGACATCTGCTTGCCTATTGCTTTGCGTACGCCATCCATGCCGGGCCGCCCGCGGCCACGTGGGCGACGCCATATACAGTCAGATAGGCATTGGCGATGGCCTCCAGCGTGTAGGCCGGGGCAGCGGCGAGGCAAGCCGGCCCCATGGCCCGCAGGCTCGTCACGTTGTCACTGGCCCAGATCATCCGGTCGACGAGGCACTCCACCCGCCCCGGCTCGACCAGGAAGCCGGTCTCGCCTTCGCGCACGACTTCGGGGATGCCGCCGGTTGCCGTGGCGATGACTGGTTTGCCGTGGGCGAAGGCCTCGACAATGACAATGCCAAATACCTCTTGGCCAACTGTCGGCACGACCAACGCGTCGGCCGCGGCCAATAGCTCACGCTTCCGGTCGCCCTGAACATGGCCGTGAAACACCAATTGCGGCAGATGGGCATATCGCTGCCGCAGTGAGTCCAACAGCACGCCGGAGCCGGCGACATCGAGCTGCAACGCCGGCCGCGCGCCCACGGCCTGCTCGAACGCGGCGCAGAGAACGTCAACGCCCTTGATCCGATCAAGGCGGCCGAGATAGAGTAGGCGCGTCCTGCCCGAGTACTCGCCCGATTGCCGGTTGGCGGCCACGTACAGGGCATCAAGCTCTGCCTGCGATAGTCCATGGGAATTGGGCACGACGCAGCTCTGCGCCCCTGGGAAGTAGCCCAGCGCCGTGTGTCGTTCGAGCGTTAGGCGACTGGGCGCGGCGACGATGGCGACCGAGCGCGATTGGGCGCGCCGAATGGCCTGGTAGGGCCACAACCAGCCCGAGCCGCGCATCGCCAGTTGCCCCAGCCGGCCGGTAAGAGTGCCCTCGGGGCTGATGAGTTCGTGGTCATGACAGGTATGCACGAGCCGTGAACCGGGACAGGCGGCGCGCGCCGCGGTCCAGACCGACGGCGAGAGGCCGCGTAACTTGTGCGTGTGGACTACAGCAGGCTGTTCGTGGGCAATGATCGCCCGTAGGGTTTGATAGACGTGCGCGTTCCACAGGTCAATCGTCTGGAAGATCGCCCGCTGATAGGGCGGTTTAGTGTCCTTGTCACCGATCCAGTATAAGTTGCGTGGGCGGAAGCGGTAGTATCGAATGCCGTCGCCGTCTTCGATCTGGGCCGACCCCGCACGCTGTGTGGCCACGACGACGACCTCGTGGCCAAACCGGCGAAGGCCCAGGGCCAGCTGACGCGCCGCCGCCGCTGCGCCGCCACCTTCGTGGTCTATCCGCGTCGCTACCAGGAGTACTTTCACGCCTGGCCTCTTCTCAGCCAATAAGCCTGTTGGCGCGGCCCACTCGTTCGAGCGCCCCAGTGAGCGCGGGTGAGTTGCCGCCTTGTGAAGTTCGGCGCGGGCGCAAGGACGGGCGTAGCACTCATGTCAACCGGAATGACTCTGCGAATGTGGGCGGCGGACGAGACGGGTGATGTAGCCGACTTCCTCCAACCGCAACAGTTGCGCGGCGATAACGGTCGAAACCACACAAGCGGCGCCACCGGCCAACAGGGTAAGCCATGTCACCAGGGTGCCGGCCGGCAGCCGGCCGGCGAGGCTGCGAACCGCGAACGTGCCGGCCGCGGCCGCCGCGGCGATGACTGCCAACTGAGCGCTATCGGCGCGCGTCCACAGCTTGTGTTCCTTCGCTGCCGTTCGACTGAGCCACAGCAGGCCCACAAAGACGGCAATGGAATTCGCGATGCCGAAACTGCGTAGGCCGACGCCGAGGCGAATCAACAGGTATTCCGAAACGATGAGCGCCACGGCGTTGATAGCAAAGAACAACATGACCACGCGCGGCACATTGCGCGCAAACGCCAACCCCAGCGGGATACTGATTAACGCCAGGCCGACGATGGCCGGAGCATATGTCTGCAAGACCTGGGCCACGGTGATGGCGTCCTCGGCGCTGAAACGGCCGCGCGCGAAGACGGCGTTCACCAACTGTGGCGCCAGTAGCGCCAACCCGACGGACATGGGCACGGCCAGAAGGGCAACGATGCGCAGGCGGGAATTGTAGTTCTGCTTGGTCCCGGCGGTGTAGTTCTGGATAGTCGCCAGCTGGAAGCCACGGAAGACGAAGCGCTCCACAATAGCGATCAGCCGCGCGGCAAACGTCACCGCTGTCAGCACCCCCGGCCCTAGCAAGGACGCCAGCGCCCGCTCGGTGATCGAACTGAGTACCCGCACGCCCTGACCCGTGAGCGGCATGCCCACAGTGCGAGCCATACTGGTCAGAACCACACGCTCCGGCCAAATGGGTCGCAGGCGGAAGTCTGGCACCCAGGCCAGCCCCACGAACCCGACGAGCACCTCGACAACCGCGCCGCCTATCAGTCCCCAGACGACAAGCCACAGATCCTGTTGCGCGCCGGCCAGCAGCACGATCACGATTGTTGCCACCGTGCCGGCAATGCGTCCGGCGGTGGGCACGACCAGCCGGCCGGAACGATAATAAATCGCCCGCAGCGTCTCCGCCAGCGCCAGCAGGAAGATTAGCCACGCCAGAACCGCTGCCAGTGGCTGGCCGGCAAGCTTCGTCTCGACCGTCGCGCCGGGCACGCTGAGCGGATACCACCAGCGCGCCGACAGCGACAGCAGCGCCGCGGCGGCGAAGGCGACGACGCAGATAACGGTGATGGCCTGATTGTAGGCCGTGGCCTGATCGTCGGCCTCGGCAAACAGACCCATGAAGGAGTTCGTCAGGCTTTGGAACATGCCCCGGCCGATCGTGACCGGCAGACTCCAGGCCGCATAGAGAATGTCCGACTGCGCGCTTAGCCCTAGCGCGGCGGCCAGCGCGATGTCGAGCGCAAACATGATCGCGCCCTCGGCCAGGAAGAGGCCATTAAGCAACACGGAGTGGCGCACAAAGCGCGTCGTGGAGGTCGTTGGCGACACGGCTTATTGTTCTCCCAGTCGGGAGACGGCCGTTGGGTCTCGCTCGTCCAATCTCAGGACGATGCGATAGAGTTCGGCCGCTTCCGCGCGTCTGTCCGTATTCCAGTAGACCTCGGCCAGGGCCAGGTAGGCCCACTTGTCGCTATCGTTGGCTGACAAAGCTGCGCTCAGGTAGCGCTCGGCCGCGGCCGCGTCGCCCTCCAGCTCCCACGACAGTCTCCCCAGATGCACCAGCGGCCAGTACGGATCGGGCGATCGGTCGGCCGCCAGCCGGAAGTCGGCCATGGCCTCCTGCTTTCGTCCCAGACGCTCAAGCGCCAGACCCCGCAGGTAATGGCTTTGCAGGCGGCTCCAGTCGTGGACAAAACGATCAAGCCGGATGGCCCGGTCGGCCGCGGCCAGGACGGTGGCATCATCGGCGGGCTGGGGGCGATTCGCATAGACTTGAGCCAGCCGAAAATACAGGTCGCTGTTGGCCAGGGATGCCGTCGTCTGGGCGGCAATGCCCGCGCTGTAGGTCTGTTCCGCGGCCAACCAATCGCCCTGGTCTTCATGAGCCTGACCGAGGGCCAGCCACCCCGCCGGGTCTTCCGGGGCGACAGCCGTGGCCCGTCGATACCACTCCACGGCCTCGTCCGTTTGCCCGGCGGAACGGGCCTGATCGCCAACGGCGATCAGTTCTGCGACCATGTTGGGCCAGTGTTGCCAGGCGGCGATGGCTGCCTCGGCGTCGCCCGCCGCCAGGCGCGCATAACCCAACGCCCGCCACGGCGACGCCGGTTCGGGGTCTTGCTGGACAGCCTGCTCCAGTAGCGCCGCGGCGTGTTGAGCGGTGGCCAACGGGTCGCTGCCTTCAGTCGTGCGTGCGGCGCTGAACGCCAGAAAGCCGCGATTGCGTGCCCAGGCCCCTTGCCAGCGGCTGCTGCCCAGCGCCAGCCACGCCCCGATCAACGCCAGCAGCACTAGCAGCAATCCTGCGGTCACCCTGGACTGCACAACTCCACTCATGGACGCAAACGCATTCCCGGCCCAGCTCAGGCGCGGAGTTGTCTCCACCAGGTCAGGGCGATGATCGCGGCCAGGGACAGCAACACGCTGACGGCGACGGCCGCCGGGAACAGGGCGAGCGGGTTGGCGCGCGTGGGTGTCTCTGGCTCGGCCGCCCGGCTGGCCAATCGGGCAACGGTCTCGCGTGTGGCCACGCGCTCCTCGTCCACCTTGCGCGCCAGGGTGGAGTAAGTCTCTATGGCAATGGTGCGCCGGTTCTGTAGGCGCTCACCCTCGTTAAAGAGCTGCTGTTTCTCCACTTGCAGGGCAAAGATGGCGGGTTGCATCTCCGTCAGTTGCTGGTCGCGCGCCGCCAATGCCGACTCAAAGGCAACTTGCATGGCGTCAAGGCGCTGGAGTTGATCAGCGCGCTGCGTGGTCGTCAACTGGCTGTCGGCGCCGATGCTTAGCTGGAACGGAGGGGCAACCGGCGTCGCGCCGACGCTCTGGAAGGGCTGCAATTGCAGGCTCAGCGCGGCCAATTGATCGGCCAGCGTCACGGTGTCGCTGGTGTTGTTCTCCAACTGTGTGCGCAGAACCTCGATATCGTTGAGCGCGCGCTGGTAGTCGTTCTGTTGGTTCAGGTAGGCGGTTTGCAGCGTGGTCAGCGCCGCCAACTCGTTATCGACGATACCCTGACGGTTGGTCGCCTGGAACTGTACCAACGCCGTCTCCGCTGCCCCCAGCTCGGCGCCGGCCTCATTGAGCTGGTCTTCATAGAAGCTCATCCCCCCACGGCCGTAGACGGCTTCTATGGCCAGGATAAACTCGTCGGCCCAGGCGTTGGCCAGCGCCGCCGCGTTTTGAGGCTTAGAGGTTCGGACAATGAGCCGGACAATGCGCCCGTCAGGCGACGCGATAACGTCCAGTGTGCCGCGCAGTTCCGTTAGCGATGAAAATGTTTCCGGGGCCAGGCTTTGAGCTGTGGGCAGCAACGCGGCGAGCACGTCATCGCTCATTGCCAACTGGGGGTATGCCGTTAACAACTGGGTGGAGCGCATGCTGGTGATAATGCGTGGGTCAAACTCAAGTTGCTGGGTAGGCTCAGGCACGGTGACGAGGGCGCTGGCTTCATAGTCCTTGCCGGAAAGAAAGATCGCTACGGCGACAAGAACAGCGAGAACAACGGCTGCGACAATCAGCCACCAAAAGCTGACCACGGCCTTTACATATGGCCGCAAGTCAATCGTTTCATCCATGTTGCCTCCGAAGGTGTATGCATACCCCAATCGGTTATCTTACATGAGCATCAAGGGGTGGGCAAATTGGGCAGGCGTCGCCGGGCGCGACCAGGGCCACAACAAGCCCGGCCAGCAGAGCGCTGCGCAATTCCAGGAAGGGATGGGGCGCGGGATAGAAGAGGCCGAGGAGCCAGAAGCCCAGCCATAGCGCCGTCTGGGGCGCATAGCGCGAGAACGCGCCCCCCCGAAACACAGGGGCCAGCAGCAGCCAACCCCACAGCAGCACACCGGCAAAACCCAATTCCGCGCCCAACAGCAGCGGCACGTTGTGGACGACCTCGGCCCAGGCGTCGCGCTCGCTGGCCGCGGTGACGTAGTGGCCCAGGCCCACGCCCGTCCATGGTCGTTCAGTCAACATCTGCCAGGCGATCGCCGTGTCGCGCTCGCGTTCCCAGAGTGAGCGGCTCTCGATAGGTGTGTCTGTTGCCGCGCGCCCCAGGAGTGCGTCACCGTAGATGCCCAGGCTGACCGCGCCGAGGACGAAGAGCGCCGCCAGAAGAGCCAGGTGTCGCCGCGAAGGTCGCCAGCCGTGGGCGGCGGCGCGCAGCCACGGCAGGACAGCGATCAGCAGCGCCAACGCCAGACAGGCGATAGCCCAGCGGGCTAACGTGGACAGGATGCCAGCCACGCCAAGCACGAAGACGACGCCAGCCGCGAGCTGTCGTCGCCGGGTTGCGCCGACGGTGAGGGGCAGCATGAGCACGACGCTAACCAGCGTGCCGGCCGTCGTGTTAGGGTGGTTCGTCAGGCCATAGCCCCGCAGCCACCGCGCCGCGCCGCGCATGACAACGCTGATGCCCCTCGTGGCCGGATCGAGCGCCGGCTCGCCCAGGAAGCGCAAGCCCAGGTCGCGCTGCCCAAGGAATTGGCCCAGGGCGGCCCCGGCTTGGAGGATGATGATGGCCGCCAGCACCCACAGGAGGTCGGGTTTCTCGTTAATTATGTAAAGGTAGACCCATGCCCCCTGGCCAATGAGTAGTAGCAGTCGGATGAGTTGCCCCGTTTCGCACGCGCCGGCCAGGCAGGAGCCGGCGACACTGGCCAGGGTGACAACGGCCAGCAGCGCCAGCGGCAGCACTACACGACTCCACCCCCATGTCAGCGCGCGCAAACGGCCGGTCTGGCAACGGTAGAGCAACCAGGCGGTGACGGACACGAGCGGCAGGAGACTGACAATGCCCACCGGTTCCCACGAACCACCGGCCACCGGCCACCGCCACAGGGGCAGCCAACTGAGCGGCCCGCCGGCGGCGACCACGCTGTTGGTCCCCAGCAGCAGGATCAGATAGAGAGCAAATGCGGCATAGGCGACGTGCGCGGCCACTCTTTCCAGCCGGAGGCGGGGCCGCGCCGTCGCAAGGCTTGTCTCGTTCAGGCCCTTGTCACCCCGGGGCATGTTGCCGGCAGCGCGTGTCGCTCCAAAACGGCCGGATAGAGTTCTTGCGCATAGTGAAAGAGGTCGGCCAGGGCCATCGTCTTCCACACCGGCCCTTTCATGTCCAGCAGATCGCTGCCCACGGCCTTGCCCAAGCGCATCGCCCCCAGCAGCAAACAGTGGAGCGTGTCGGCCGTCAGGCCGATCTGGATAGTCGGCCGCACGTCGCTCAACCCATAGAGCACGTTGACCGGCGCACGGCGGGCGTCGATGGTGATCGAGGCCGCCGGCGCGGTGCAATCGAAGCGGATGGCCAGCGCCGCCTTCAGCAGGGCGTTCGTGGCCTTGGGGTCACGGCGCTCGATGTCGGCGAACAGCTGCTCGAAGCACGTATAGAGCTGGGTATCGCTGGCGTAGACGGCCATGACTGGGCTTACTCTTCCGCTTCGCCGGCATGGCTTAGCCGCTGCTTCAACTGCTCGGCCTGGAATTGCAGCGAGTAGTTGATCATATAGAAGATGCCCTTCCACGTGTCCGGGTCAAGGAGGTCTTCGCGCGAGGCCCCCTGGAACGTACTCAGGATTTGCTTGGCGAACTCCGGCGTCAGACGATCCAACCCGGACTTGCCCATCTGCCACAGCCGGCCGGGCTGGATCGGCTCCGGCACGACCTGATTGATGGCCCCGCTGACCTTGTCGCGCACCTGCCCGGCCTGGAAGCGGGCGGAGTAGGTCATCATGTAGGCCACACCCTTCCACGTGTCCAGATCGAGCATGTCCTCGGCCGTCATCCCCTGGAAGTTGCGCAACACGTCGAGCTGCATATCCGGCGTCAGCTTGTGGAGGTTGTCGCGCACGCTGGTCAGCAGGCGCACCGGCGAATAGGCCGGGCCGTCGCTGCTCGTCCCCGCGCCGACCATGCCTTCCAGCTCGGCCACGCGCGCGTTCAGTTCGGCCACCAGGCGGCGTAGTTGTTCGGCCTCGTCTTCGGCCGGGCCGGCGGTCGCCTCCGGTGCGGCGCTGGCCTCGAACGCGCTCAGCCCCTGGTCGCGGAACTTGCGCACGATGTAGCCGACCTGCCCCTCGGTCAGGTCGTGGGCCGCGGCCGCTTCGGCCTGGGTTTGCCCGTCGGCCACGGCCAGCAGGGCCGCCGCCCGCCGGCCATCGATATCCTGGCTCAGGGCCAGTTGTTGTAGAGCCGCTCGCGTCTCGTTGCTCAGGAGCGCCTGGATGTCTGTCATGATGTCTCCTTGTAACCCATCTTCAGGGTCGTATACATCCCCATTATATCGGAAGTCTGTATCTAATGTACTGGTTGGGCGACGCGACTGACCATATCCTTGTGGCCACCTTCTTGGAGGTACAAGGGCCGCCCGCGCGTCCGGTATGGTTGACAGTGTGTAAATGCATATGATATAGTGATCGAATAATGCGCTGCGTCATGCTGCCGTTGTTGGGCGGCGCGCCGGCGCAAAGAGGCGACAGAGAGCGGGCTGTGGTTGCCAGGAGCGCATACCATGATCGAGCAGACGGAGATTGAGGAAGGGGCAGCCGAGTCGGGCAATGCCTTGTTGAGTGGCCTGCGGCGGGTGCTCATGGCCGGCGTCGGCGCGGTTGCGCTGACCCAGGAACAGATCGAGGACTTTGTCGGCAAGCTCGTCGAGCGCGGCGAGATCGCCGACGGCGACGCGCGCAAACTTGTCACCGACGTGATCGACCGCCGCCGCAAGATGCTGCACGACGGCACTCGGCGCGCCGAGGAGGAGTTGGACAAGCGCATCGAGAGCTTGCTGGCGCACATGAACATCCCCTCTAAGGGCGAGATCGATAGCCTCAGCGACAAGATCAGCGACCTGAGCCACAAGGTCGATGAGTTGGTGCGCGGCCGCCAGTAGGGTTGGGGGAGCCTTGCCGCCGGTGATCACGACGCGCTCGACGTGGAGCATTCCTGGTCGGTCGCGGCGCACGTTGTATGGCGGCGGCCGTTGGCGTCCCGCTTCTTCGCGCATATAATCCAGCGCCTTACGCATGCACTCAGGACGACACGATGCCCGCTATCAAACGCTACCCCAATCGCAAGCTCTACGATACCGAAGCCAAGCGCTACATCACCCTGAACGAGATCGCCGCCCTGATCCGCGCCGGCGAAGAGGTCGTCGTGACCGACCATGCGACGGATGAAGACCTGACGGCTGTCGTTCTGACACAGATCATCTTCGAGCAAGAGAAGGCCCAGCGCGGGTTCTTGCCCAAGTCGGTGCTGACGAATCTCGTGCGCGCCGGCGGCGACACGCTGGGCACGCTGCGGCGCGGCCTGACACTGCCGCTTGACTTGTGGCGGCACGTCGATGAGGAAATCGACCGGCGCGTGCAGACGCTCATCAGCAAGGGCGACCTGGCCAAGGAGGAGGGGCAGCGGTTGCGCGAGAAGTTGCTCTCGCCGATGTTCTCCACGCCGGAGATGCCCGGCCTGAGCGACCTGGAACAACTGCTGACCAAGCACGGCGTGCCGACGCGCGAAGAACTGGCCCGGCTGCACGCCCAGATCGATGCCCTTTCGGCCAAGCTGGAAAGCCTGAACCGCGAGAAAGCCGGCGAGTCGGAGAACCAGTGAGCGCTCGCCCCTCTGAGAAGCCGGCTGATTTCTGCCTGAACCCATCCGCGCGATGATCACGCTCAACGGCAGTATCCAGCGCCAGTTTTACTTCCCGGCCGACCCGCTGACGACGCTCATCTACTTCAGCGAGCTTCGCCGCGTGGCCGTGCATTTGCCCCACATTGGCGTGGTGGAGACATATAGCGACAACCAGGTGCGGATTCGCTTTCAGACCGTTGAGTTGGGCGCGTACACGATTAGCATCTACTGCGACCTGGAATTGACGGTCGATGTCGACAACTACGCCATCTACATCGCGCCGATGACCGGCTGCAAGCCGGTGGCGGGCGAGGCGACGCTGAACGCCACGGCGGGCTACGGCTTCTACAACAGCACCGCCCGCCTGACGCCGGCCGACGACGACGGCACGAACATCGACTACCGCTTCCAGTTTGAGTCAAAACTGGAGCGCCCGCGCGGCTTGCGCATGATGCCCAGGCGCATCGTTGACCGTATCGCGCAGAGCATCTCCATGGGTCGCGTTGGCGAGATCGCCGACGGCTTCATGGACAACGCCGCCGAGGCGTTTGCCGACTGGCTGGCGATGCAGAAGCGCACCCTGACAACCGACTGGCTGGCCGCGCGCGGCAACGGCATCGCCCCGGCGGCCGAGCCGCGCCAGGGAAGCTAAGGAGGCATAGCGACGTGAGAGTGGAAGGCCGCCACACCCTGGCCGCGGATCGCGAGACGGTTTGGAACCTTCTCTACGACCCGGCCACATTTCAGAACATTCTCCCCGGCGTCGAGTCGTTTGAGGCCATCTCCGCCCGCGAGTTTCGCATCGTCCTCCGGCTGCGTATCGGCCAGATCGTCGACCACTTCACCGGCACGCTGTGGCTTGATGGCGTCATGCCCCTGACGGGTTTCGACTTTCAGGCCGACGGCGAAAGCGGCAGCGGGCTGATTCACGGCCGCGGTCGCGTCTATTTGGAAGACGCCACGGCCAGCGACACCGTCCTCTGTTACGAAGTCGACTTCGAGGTCGATGGTCCGCTCCAGAGCGCCAACGACCGCGTGCTGACGACGACGGCGCGCGCCTTCGCTCGCCGCACTCTGGAGGCGTTGGAGCGCCAGCTGGCGTTGCGCACCCGCGTCTACACGACGGCCGTCCTGCTGCCGGCGCTCGATCGGGCCACGCGCATGACCGAGGCCCGGCTGGGCGCGGCGCGGCAGTTGGCGGCGATGCTGGGCATCCTGCTCTTTGTCGTCTTCCTGCGGCGCGTTCTGTCGCAGCGGCAGGCCCCGCCCGCGCCCCCGGTTCTGGCCGACCTCTTGCTTGCGCCAGGCGACGAACCCGCTCCGTGAGCCAGGGCCGGCCGTCCCCCGCTGCCGCCCCATCTCCAACCGGGCCGATCGGCGTCGTCGATTCGGGCGTTGGCGGCCTGTCGGTGTTGCGCCACTTGCGCGCCCAGTTGCCCGCCGAGCGCTTCCTCTACTTCGCCGACCAGGCCCATATCCCCTATGGCCCGCGCCCGGCCGAGGACATCCTGGCCTTCACCGCGGCCATCACCCGCTTCCTGCTGGCCCGCCGCGCCAAGCTGATCGTCGTCGCCTGCAATACGGCCACGACGGCGGCGCTCGACAGCCTGCGCCGCCTGTTCCCCGACGTGCCTTTCGTGGGCATGGAGCCGGCGGTGAAGCCGGCCGCGGCCCAGACGCGCAGCGGCGTCGTCGGCGTGCTGGCCACGCCCGGCACCTTCAGCAGCGACC
>JAIBAS010000110.1 GCA_019695075.1 Promineifilum sp.
GCCGACTGGCCCATTGTTGTCGTGGCCGCGGCCATCACCCTGACCGCCATCGCCCTGGAGCCGTTGGGCCTGTTCCACCTGCATTCGCAGAATGGCGCGCTGGCTATCCCGGCCACGACCCACCCGGCCAACTTCGGCGACCAGATCGCCCTGCTGGGCTACCGCGCCGGCGGCGCGACGGCCGCGCCGGGCGACACGCTCGAACTAACCCTCTTCTGGCAGGCGCAGCGCCCGCTGGACATCGAGTACCAGGTCTTCGTCCACATCCTTGGCCCCGATGGCCAGCCGGTGGCCCAATCGGATAAGATCAATCCCGGCGACTTCCCGACCCACCGCTGGCCGACAGACCAGTATGTGCCCGACACCCACCGGCTGACGTTGCCGGCCGACCTGCCGCCGGGCAGCTACCCGGTCGTCACCGGCCTGTGGGTGCAGAGCGAGGGCTGGCGGCTGCCGGTCTTCGACGCCAACGGCGCGGCCGTGGGCGACGCCGAAACGCTGTTTATGCTGGAGGTGCGCTGAGATGTCCGCGCGCGTTATTGCCGGCAAGGCCAAGGGGCGGCGGCTCAAGCTCGTGCCGGGCGACACAACCCGGCCGATCATGGACCGCGTCAAGGAGAGCCTGTTCAACATCCTCGGCGATATCGGCGGCACGCGCTGGCTCGACCTCTTCGCCGGGACGGGGCAGGTGGGCATCGAGGCGCTCAGCCGGGGGGCGTCGGCGGTCGTCTTCACCGACAGCGCCCGCGCCGCCATCCAGACCATCCGCGACAATTTGGCCTACACGCGGCTGAGCGAGGGGGCCACCGTGCAGCAGACCGACGCCTTCCGCTTCCTGCGCGAGACGAGCGTGCCGCCTTTCGACATCATCTTCGTCGCCCCGCCGCAGTATAAGGAGCTGTGGAGCGCCGCCCTGACGGCTATCGACGCCGCCGCCGACCGCTACCTGACGGCCGAGGGGCAGGTCGTCGTCCAGATCGACCCGCGCGAATTCAGGGAGACGCCGCTGCAACACCTGGCCCTGAGCGACAAACGCCGCTACGGCAATACGTTGCTATGCTTCTACGAGCGGCCGGTGACGCCGGCCTGAGCGCTGCGCCACCTTCTACCCGTCCAGCGTAAACGAGATCGTACACACGCCCACCTGCGTCCCGTTGACATCCAGGGCGCGCAGTTGCGCCTGGTAGGGGCCGGGCTGCCACAGACTGAGGTCGGCCTCGCCCAGGTCGCCGTTGACGACCGGCTGGTTCTGCGGCTCCTGGGTGATGGGCGCCCACAGGCCCTCCGTCTGCTGGCCGTTTAACTCGATGACAAACTGATGCAGTGCGCCGGTGTTGGCCGTGCCGCGGAAGCGTACGCTCCCGAAGGCGACGGAGCCATCGAGCGGCTCGTCGAAGCGCAGTTCCGGCGTGCAGGCGCTGAACGGCGTCGGCTCGGCCGGGGCGTCGGTGGTCTCGGTGTCGGTGATCGGCTCGGCCACGACCGCGCCGGGCAGCGTGGCTGTGGGGGCCAGGATGAGCGTGTTGTCCGGCACGCCTTCGGCCAGCGGCGTGCCCAGGGGCGTGGGCGAGGCCAGCGGCGTGGCGAAGATGTCGGGCGTCGGCGTCGCTTCGGCCGTCAGTTCCTGCGGCAGGCTCGGGGCGACGTAGTTATTGACATAATACACGAGGCCGATGACCGCGCCGAGGAAGAGGACGAAGCTGAGGGCATGGTTGCGCAGGCGCGTGGCCGTCTCGCGCTCCAGGTTGAACATCGCCCGCCGCAGCGCCGCCTGCGCCCGCACCAGTTCGGTCAGGTACCAGAACAGGCCCATGATGCAGAGGATGTAGATCCAGACGTCGTTGCGGATCAGGAAGAGGTAGACGCGATCCATGGGCTAGAGCAGGTGTGGCAACGGTCGGCCCGGCAGAGTGGTTGGGGCAGAGCGCGGGCGTCAGGCCGCTTCGGCCAGGCGGCCGACGACCCCGCTAGCGACGGCGACAAGCCGCGGCACGGCCCGCGCGCACATCGCCAGCACTTCCTGATGCGTCTGCGTCACGCCCGCCTTGGGGTCGGGCAGGGCCAGGTTGGCGATGGTGGAAATGCCCAGCACGCGCACGCCGGCATGGCGGGCGACGACGACCTCCGGGGCGGTGGACATGCCGACGGCATCCGCGCCGATGCGCTGCAAGAAGCGCAACTCGGCCGGCGTCTCGAAACTCGGCCCGCCGACGTAGGCATAGACGCCCTCACGCAGGACAAAGCCGTCGTCGGCGGCCACGCGATGGGCCAGGGCGCGCAAGGCTGGGTCATAAGGCGCGGTCATGTCGGGGAAGCGCGGCCCATAGTTCTCATCGTTCGGCCCGCGCAGCGGGTTATTGCCGGCCATGCCGGGGAAGTTGATGTGGTCGCGGATGAGCATCAGGTCGCCCGGCTCGTAGTCGGGGTTCAGCCCGCCGGCGGCGTTGGTGACGATCAGCGTGCGGATGCCCAGCTCGATCATGACGCGAATGGGCAACGTGACGTGGCCCATGCTGTAGCCCTCGTAGAAGTGCGTCCGCCCCTGCAAGACGAGCGCTGTCTGCCCGCCCATCGAACCGCTGACCAGCCGGCCGCTGTGCCCCTGCACGGTGGAGACGGGCCAGTGGGGCACGTCGGCCGTGGCCACGATCTCCGGCGTCTCGATGGCGTCGGCCAGCGCGCCCAGGCCGGAGCCGAGGATCAGGCCGACGGTCGGCCGGTGGCTGATGTGCCCGCGGACAAAGTCGGCGGCGTTGACGATCTGCTCATGGGTGATGAATTCGCTCATGATCCGTTCGATGACTCCTCGTCGGGCGCTTCCATTTGCGTATAGATCTGCGTCGTCGAAATATTGGCGTGGCCCAGCAGGTGCTGAATCTCCTCCAGCTTCAGGCCGCGCCCCAGGCGATGCACGGCGAAGCTGTGGCGCAGGGTGTGGGGCGTCACTTCGGCCTTCAAGCCCGCTTGCCGCGCATACCCCTTGATGATCAGCCACAACCCCTGCCGTGTCAACTTCTCCCCGCGATGGTTAAGGAAAAGGGCGCGCTCCTCATCGCCGTGGACGAGCTGCGGCCGTCCGGCGTCCAGATAGTGCGCCAGTAGCGTCTGCGTCGTCTCCGGGATGGGGATGACGCGCGCCTCGCCCTGCCGCGTCGGCGAAGAGAGCGTCGCCCGCGCCAGGTCGACGTCCTCCATCTGGAGCGAGACGACCTCGGTCACGCGCATGCCCGTCTCGTAGAGCACGTTGAGCAGGGTCACGTCGCGCAGGCTCTTGGGCGAGTGGTCGTCGGCCGGGGCGTCAAGCAGTTGCTCGACCTCGCTGGGGTTGAGTGTCTGCGGCAGCCGCTTCTTGACCTTGGGTGATTCGATTTGCAGAGTCGGGTTCTCATCCACGACCCCCTGCGCCGTCAGGTAGTTGAAGAAGGACTTGATCGCCGCCACCTTGCGGGCAATGGTAGACGAAGCATAAGGCTGATCCTTCTGCTTCATGTAGCTCAGGTAGGCCTCGATGTCGTCTTCGGCCACGGCCGACCAGTTAGACAACGACTCGTTGTGCTGTTCCAGATAGCCCAGAAACTGGCTCAAGTCGTTGTGGTAGGCCGCAATTGTATTGTCGGAGTATTGGTATTCTCGTTCCAGGTAAGACAGGAAGGCAAGCAGGTGCTCGTCCATGGCTTCTTACTCCCAGATCGGTTGCCGAATCGACATACCTACTGCATTCGTAACACGAGGGAGCTTGGCCGTGGCGGGCAGCCAGAGTAATACATCTCCTCTCAAGTCAGAAGTCGCCGTCACCGTCTGCCTGGCCGGGGAAAGTCTATCTCCCCGCGCAGAGCCAAAACAGATTATGTCACGCAACTTACTGGCATTATAGCACTACTTTTCATAATATCAAATGCCTACCAGACCAATTTCAGGTAGTATCTTCCCGCCGGGCACGCCACGGCCGGCCATTCCCAATATCCCCAACCGGGCGAAATCACTTTAGGAGCAAGTATCTCTATGAGTTCCCACTTCCCGCAGCGCATCCTGATCGCCGGCGCGGCCGGACGCGATTTCCACGACTTCAACACGGTCTTCCGCAACGACGACGCCTACCGCGTGGTGGCCTTCACGGCGACGCAGATACCCAACATCGAGGGCCGGCTCTATCCCCCGGCCCTCTCCGGCCCGCTCTACCCAGAGGGCATTCCCATCTATCCCGAGGCTGAACTGGAAGAGCTGATCGCCCGCCAGGCAATCGACGATGTCGTTTTTGCCTACTCCGATGTCTCTCATGAGACGGTCATGCACCTGGCCTCGCGCGTGCTGGCGGCTGGGGCCGGCTTCCGGCTGATGAACCCGCGCCGGACGCAGCTGGCCTCGACGCGGCCGATCGTCTCCGTTGGCGCGGTGCGCACGGGCAGCGGCAAGAGCCAGACCTCGCGCCGCATCCTGTCCATCCTGCAGAATGAGTTGGGCTATGAGCACGTCGTCGCCGTCCGCCACCCGATGCCCTACGGCAACCTGGCCGAGCAGGCCGTGCAGCGCTTCGCCAGCCACGCTGACATGGACCGCCACAAGTGTACGATTGAGGAGCGCGAGGAGTACGAGCCATACGTCGAGCGCGGCGCGGTCATATTCGCCGGCGTCGATTACGAGGCCATCCTGCGCCAGGCCGAGCAGGAGGCCGACATCATCATCTGGGACGGCGGCAACAACGACCTGCCCTTCTTCCGCTCCGACTACCACGTCGTCGTCGTTGATCCCCACCGGCCCGGCCACGAGATGCGCTACCACCCCGGCGAGGCCAACGTGCGCACGGCCGACGCGCTGGTGGTCAACAAGATCGACACGGCCGAGCCGGCCGGCGTCGATACCGTCCTGCGCAACATCCGCCAACTGAATCCGCGGGCGGCCATCGTCCGCGGCGCGTCGCCCCTGTTCGTCGATGACCCGGCGGCCATCCAGGGCCGGCGCGTGCTCGTCGTCGAGGACGGCCCGACGTTGACCCACGGCGAGATGGCCTATGGCGCGGGCGTCGTTGCCGCGCGGCAGTTCGGCGCGGCCGAGATCGTCGATCCTCGTCCCTACGCCGTGCGCTCCATCGCTGCCACCTACGCCAAGTACCCCAACACCGGCCCCGTCTTGCCGGCGATGGGCTACGGCGCAGAGCAGATCGCCGACCTGGAGGAGACGATCAACCGCACGCCGGTCGATATGGTGCTGGTAGCCACACCCATCGATCTGGCCCGGCTGGTGGACATCGACCGGCCCAGCCAGCGCGTGCGCTATGAGTTGCAGGAGATCGGCCGGCCGACGCTGACCGACCTGCTGCGCGCGCGCTTCGGCCGCGGCTAATCTTCGTGGCGCGATTCTCCAGAATCGCGGCCTTCTGCCTGCCGGCACAAGAACGCGATTCGGGAGAATCGCGCCACTACTCTGCGGACGCTGTTGGCCGCAACGGGGCGAAGCTGAGCCGGTGTTCGGGGCACGGCCCCAGCGCGGCCAGCGCGGCCAGGTGCTCGGCCGTGCCGTAGCCCTTGTGGCGGGCGAAGCCGTAGTCGGGATAGCGTGCGTCCAGAGCGATCATGTGGCGGTCGCGGCTGACTTTGGCCAGGATGGAGGCGGCGGCGATGCTCAGGCTCAGGCGGTCGCCGCCGATGACGCCGCGCTGGGGCAGGGCGACGGCCGCCAGCCGGATCGGCCCGTCGATGAGCAGGGCCGCCGCCGCGGGGGTCAGGGCGTGGATGGCCGC
>JAIBAS010000130.1 GCA_019695075.1 Promineifilum sp.
CCCGGCCATCGGCGCGGCCTTCGAGGCGGCCACGGGGCTGGCGCGGGTGGGGCCGGTCGGCGCGGGCGAGGCGCGGCTGCTGCCACAGCGGGCGCTGGTGGATTTTGCGGTGGGGTGGATGGAGGCGAGGAGGGGGTGAGGGGCGACCGCCGACGGACGACCGCCGACGGACGACCGCCGACCGCCGACGGACGACGGACCACAGCGGCTGGGCGTAACGATATAGGAGGCTGACGATGGGCGAGGGAGCTACAGTGGGGGACGGGCCACAGACGGCGGCCGCACGACCGGAGATCGCGCCGCGGGAGTTTGCCGATCGCTCGTGGCTGCGCTGGTGGCCGGCGGCGGCCATCGCCGGGGTAGTCGGGCTGTGGCTGTTCGTGGGGTCGCGGCAGTGGTTTTCGGCCGGGTATATGCTGTGCGGCTCGGTGTTGGCGCTGGTGCTGCTCGCCCTCGTGGCGTTCATGATGGAGCACTCTGTTCGCAGCGTTACCGTTGACGGCCGCGGCGTCCACGCGCGCAACCACACGGGGCCGATGATCCACCTGCCGTGGGAGCGCATCGCCAGTGTCAATGGCGGCGGCCGCTATGGCTCGCCCCTGACGCTCAGCGACGTGTCCGGCGAAACGCACATCACCCTCCATCGCCGGCTGTCCGCTTGGCCGGAACTGTACGCGCTGGTGCGGCAGGCGCGCCCGGAGTTTTGGACGCAGCTCGATCCGTCGCGTCTGACGTTGGGTTCCACGCCCTGGGTTGTGGTTCTGGCGCTTCTTCAACTCCCCTACGCTCTCATGTCGGTGACCGGAGAGCGCCCCTTCGTCAGGATAGCGGGCATTGTCATTGTGGTTCTGGTTCTACTTGGCTTTGTCGCGTTTCTCTTTGATCCGCGCGCCATTGTGTTGAGCGTTGAGGGTGTCCGGGTGAAGTATCCGTTGCGAAGCCGGTTCGTGTCCCGGAGCACCATTACCGGCTTCAGCTTTGTGGAGCATCCCTTCTGGCGGCGCGGCGTCAAGCTGCACCAGACGAGCGGCCGGCCGGTCCATCTGGGCATCATGGTGTGTGGGGAGGAGTATATGCTGGCTGTGCTCGATGATTGGCTGGCGGGCGGCTTGGACTTGTAGCGCGGGATGGTATCCCGCGTCTTGGGCAGCGAGGCGCGCGCGGGATGCCATCTTGCGCTACAGGGGAGCGGGATGCCATTCCGCGCTACAGGGGAGCGGGATGCCATCCCGCGCTACAAGTGTCGAGGGCGGGCCGGCCTCAACCGGCCAGCGCCACCCCCACCGCCGCCAACCGCTCCTCAATCAGCGCCATGATCTGCAACCGCGCCTCGACGCCGTGGCCATAGCGGGCGCGGGCGTGGATGAGCAGCTCAGCCGTGCTGCCCAGCTGGCCGTCCGGGGCGACGATGCGCCACGGCTCCAGCAGGTCGGGCAGCACCGCCGGGGCCTCGGCCGTCAGCGGCGTCAGCACGGTCATCGCCCGGGGCAGGTCGGCCGCGGCGACGCGCACGGTGACGACTGTGCCGGTGAAGCTGCCGCGGCTGTAGTTGCGCAGGATGCGCACCTCCCCCTGGGGCACGATGATCAGTTCGCCGGCGCGCGGGCGGATGCTGAGCGTGCGCACCGTCACCCGCTCGACGATGCCCTCGACCGCGTCGCCGGGGCGGAACACGGCGACGTTGTCGCCCACGTCGAAGCGATCCTCGAAGATGTTGCTGACGCCGTTGAGCAGGTCGCCGATGTAGTCGCGGGCGGCGAAGCCAAAGGCGTTGGCCAGGATGGTCGAGATGACGGCCAGGTTGACCAGGCTGACGAACTGCCCCGCGGCCAGGATGAAGGCGGTGACGAAGGCGGAGATGTTGATCAGGCTGGCCAGCAGCAGGCGGATGGTCTCATAGCGGCGCTCCTGAGCCAAGAGCGGCACGCCGGCCGCGCCCTGGTCGCCGGCCGCGCGGTCGCCGCCATCATAGCGGGCGATGCGCATGAGCCAGGCCGCCAGCCGGCCGCTGATCTTCGTCACCAGCCAGGCCGGCAGGAAGATGGCGACGGCAAAGAGGATGCGCAACGGCAGCCGCAGCCAGCCATACCACTCGGCCACCCACGCCGGCACGGCCCGCGCCCCCAGCACCGACTGCGCCAGTTGCAGCGCGTCTACCTCCGCTGACTGCAACAACCCGACGACCAGTACCGCCAGCAGGACGACGACCAGCAGCGGCAGGCCGATGGCCAGCAGCAAGCGGCGCTTCATTCGGCCGCCTCCGTTGCGCCAGTCATGGCCCCGACGGCAATGCCCGCCGCGGCCAGCCGCTCCAGCACCAGGGCGTGGATGGCCAGGTGCAACTCGGTCTCGTTGCCCGGCGTCGTGCGGCCATAGACGGACAGATCGATGACCGGGCCGAGCTTGCCGTCGAGCGACATCACCTGCCACGGGCCGATCAGCCCCGGCACGAGGTCGGCCGCCGCGGCGGCCATCTCGCCCAACAGGGCCACCGCCCGGCCCAGGTCGCGCGCGGCGATGGGGAAGGTGGCGTGGACGCCGGTCTGCGCGCCGCGGCTGTAGTTGCGGAAGATGCGCAGTTCGCCGTGGGGGATGGTCGTCAGCTCGCCGGAGTCGGCGCGGACGTTGATGAAGCGCAAGTCCATGCTCTCGACAGTGCCCTCGACGCGCTCAGTGAGCTGGCGGTAGCTGATGCGCTCGCCGACGGTGACGGTCGTCTCGACGATGTTGGTCAGGCCGCCGAGTACGTCGCCCACCGGCAGGCGCGCGCCCCAGGTCAGGCCGCTGGTCAGCGCGGCGATGACCACGGCCAACTCGGCGCGGGGGACGATCTGGCCCAGAGCCAGGACGATGGCGATGATGATGGCCACGACAGCGATGATGCTGGAGACGATCTGCGTGCGCGTGCGGCGACGCTGCGGGCGCAGGACGAAGGGCAGGTCGTCATCGTTCTCGATGGCGAAGCGCCCCGACAGCGGCTCGCCCAGCAGCCAGGCGGCGAGGCGCTGCCGCCGGCGGAAGATCCACAGGGCGGCCGAGAAGGTCATGAAGACGAAGATGATCTGGAAGGGGAAGAGGACGATGCGCGCCAGCAGGTAGAGCGTGCGCTCGGCCTGCAGCGAGGCGGGATCGGCGGTGATGACGTAGAGCGCCGCCGGGTTGGTCTGGGCGTAGAAGGCCAGGCCGACCGCCAGGCTAATGAGCGCGATCAGGAGCCACGCCGGGCTGAGGAGGATGACGAGCAAGCGACGCATGGAGCGGTGTATTCGACGGTTTATCTGGGCGGAATTGTAAACCCTTGCCAGCGCGAGTGCCAATCTGAAGTGCGTCGCACCTTCTTCGGGCTTGTGCCAGAAAGTGCCAGGTACTTAAGAAAGTGCCAGGCACTGCGGCCGCGCCCGGTGCGTCGCACTTTCTGAAGTGCGTCGCACCTTCTTGTAGGTCTGCGCCGGAAAGTGCCAGGCACTCAAGAAAGCGCCAGGCACTGCGGCCGCGCCCGGTGCGTCGCACTTTCTGAAGTGCGTCGCACCTTTTTGTAGGTCTGCGCCAGAAAGTGCCAGGCACTCAAGAAAGTGCCAGGCACTGCGGCCGCGCTCGGTGCGTCGCACTTTCTGAAGTGCGTCGCACCTTCTTCAGGCCTGCGCCGGAAAGTGCCTGGCACTCAAGAAAGTGCCGGGCACTGCGGCCGCGCACGGGGAGAGCGCGAAACACCTGTGCCATCCGGCGAATCCGGGTTACTCTATGGCCTTAGCGGGAGCGGCTATGCGACCACGGCCCGGCGACTCCCCAGCCTATGGCGAGCGACATGTCTACTCACCTGCCCGGCCCGCCCGACCGCCTCTTCGACGGCTACATCTTCGACCTCGACGGCACGATGACGTTGGGCGAGGCGCTGCTGCCCACGGCCGGCGCGACCGTCGCCCAGTTGCGCGCCCTCGGCCGGCGGACGCTCTTCCTGTCCAACTACCCCAACCGCACACGGGCGGAACTGGCCGCGCGGCTGACGGGCATGGGGTTGCCGACGCCGGTGGAGGATGTCATCAACTCGTCGTGGGTGCTGGTGCAGTTCCTGCGGGCGCGGCTGCCGGGGGCGCGGCTGTTCGTCGCCGGCGAGGCATCGCTGCGGGGCGAGTTGGCCGCGGCCGGCTTCGCTCTGGCCGACGATGCCCACGTCGATGCCGTCATCGCCAGCTTCGACCGGACGTTCACCTATGGCAAGCTGCAAATTGCCTTCGACGCCATCCGCGGCGGGGCGCGCTTCTTCGCCACCAACGGCGACCGCTACTGCCCCGTGCCCGGCGGCGGCCAGCCCGACGCCGCGGCCATCATCGCCGCCATTGAGGCCTGCACCAACACGCGCGTCGAGGCCGTCGTCGGCAAGCCCTCGGCCCACATGGCCGCGGCGGCGCTGGCGGCGCTGGGCCTGCCACCGGAGCGCTGCCTGATGACCGGCGACCGACTGGAAACAGACGTGCAGATGGGCCGGGACGCGGGCATGGCCACGGCCCTGGCCCTGACCGGGGCGACGGACGCGGCTATGCTGGCGTCGTCGTCGGTGCAGCCGGACTTCGCCCTCCGGCAACTGAGCGACCTGCTGCCGGATGGCTCGTAACGCCCGCTTTCGGCGAAGAACCTCACGCAAAGGACGCCAAGGGAGCAAAGGGCGCAAAAAGAAGGCTTCTTGATGTCCTTTGTGTGAGGGTTTCCTGCCAACCGTTTAGAGCAACTCTCGTACCGCCGCGACCATCCCAGCGTTCAACTCGAAGCGCGCCGACAGGAAGTCGAGGATGGCCGCGGCCGACTCCGGCGTGCGGTCGTAGCCCTGCTGGAAGTCGGGCAGGTGGGCGGCGAACTGTGGGTGGCGCTGCTCGAAGCGCCGCGCCGGGGCGAAGGGGTCGGCCGCGGTCGCCCCCTCCGGCTCCATGGTGGCGGCCAGTTGCAGCAGCCGGTCAACGGCGTAGAGTTGCACCTCGCGCGCCGCGGCCTGCCGTTCGCCGCGCCGGAAGCGCAGCAGGCCGACGTAGAGGTTGCACTGAATCTCGCCCAGCAGCTTCGCCAACGTCCAGCCGCGCGGCGGCTGGGGTTGGGCCGCCGGCGTGGCCAGATCGTCGCTCACCCAGGGCTGCTTCCAGATGATGCGGCCGGGCGTGTAGGCGGCGCGGCCCAGTTCGGCGACGGTGAAAACGGCGCTCTCGGCGTAGATGCCGTCGGCGAAAAGGACGTGCAGGCCGTCGCCCGTGCCCCGATGGCGGAAGACGACCGGGGCGGCGGCCTCCAGCCAGTCGATGTTCTCCAGAAAGCGGCCTTTCGCGCCGGGCCGGACGATGACGAAGAAGTCCAGGTCGGAGTAGGCGTCCAGTCGCTCCAGTTCCTGACCGACGGAGCCAAGGCCAATGAGCGCCAGGGCGTCGTCAAAACCCGCCAGGGCGCGGCCGATGTCGTCGAGACGTTGCCGCAGGTGTGTCGTTCTGTCCATGCCACTATTCTACTCCGCGAGCGTATGGGTTCCAGGTTCTAGGTTCTAGGGAAGAGCGCTCTTCCCTAGCCCCTAGCCCCTAGAACCTTCATAATGGTACGCTTTCCGCCCATTTTGAGATACCCTACAGTCCTGCCGAGGAGGTCTTATGCAACACTGGGAATACCTGGTGCGTGTCTTTGAACTCAACAAGGACGATGAGGTCGTCGTCGATTACGTCACCCAGACGTACCCCGACCGTAGCTGGAAGGAACTGCCCGAATATGACCCGCTGACGCTGGAGGCGTGGCTGAACCAGGCCGGCCAGGAGGGTTGGGAGCTTGTCAAAATCGAGGGCGTCAGCGCCCAGGGCAAGAAGGGCGATGTTGGCCTCGCCTACCCGCCCTCTTACCCGGGGTGGTGGCATCATTACCTGTGCATTTTCAGGCGGTTGAGGAGCGAATGAGCGCTGAGCAGACGCCGCGGCCGCGCCTGGGCCTGGTGCTGGGCGGCGGCGGGGCGCGCGGGCTGGCCCATATCGGCGTGTTGCGCGTCCTGGAGCGCGAACGCATCCCCGTCGCTTGCGTGGCCGGCACGAGCATGGGCGGGCTGATCGGCGCGCTCTACGCCGCCGGCGTGGCTATCGAGCGGGTGGAGGCGGAAGTCGTGCGCCTCAGCCGGGTGACGGAGCAGATGCGGCTGGTCGATTTCGAGCTGTCGGCCGCCGGGCTGAGCGTGCGCGGCCGGCGCATCTACAACATGCTGGCCGAGCTGCTGGGCGAAGAACTGACCTTCGCCGACCTGCGCCTGCCGCTGGCGATGGTGTCGGTGGACGTTCGCACCGGCCGGCCCGTCACCCTGCAAGGGGGGCTGGTCATCGACGCCGTCCGGGCGACCATCTCCATCCCCGGCATCTTCACCCCCGTTGACCTGGGTGACTACCGGTTGGTCGATGGCGGCGTGCTCGACAACGTGCCCGTGGACGTGGCCCACGCGCTGGGTGCGACCCACACCGTTGCCGTCGATGTCCTGCCCAGCTACAGCCGCAACCAGCCCGGCGTCGCCCCGGTGGAGACGGGGCTGCAACTGGCGTTCGCGCCGCAGCAGTTTGCCGAAATCTATCAGGTGCTGATGATCATGATCGCCGCCGTGACCGAGGCCCAGTTGCGGCAGTACCCGCCCGACTTGCTCATCCGGCCGGCCTTGTCGCCCCACGTGACGCTGCTGTCGGGCTTCAACCGGGCGGATGAGCTGATCGCCGCCGGCGAGGCGGCCGCCGTGGCCGCTCTGCCGGCGATTCGCACCCTGCTGGCGGGCGAGACGGAAGCGGAGAGCAGCGAAGGAGTTTAGCCCGCGCCGCGGCGGCCGCGCCGCGAGCGGTATTACCCACACCCCACACCCACAGGCGCGCCGCCCGGCGGCCTGCATAGAAGGAGTCATCATGAGCGACTACCCTCTCGAAAAGCACTATCTGACGGCCAACGTCATCCGCGGGCTGGCTATGGACGCCGTCCAGCGGGCGGAGAGTGGCCACCCCGGCCTGCCGATGGGCATGGCCGACGCCGCCCTGGTGCTGTGGCGGCAGTATTTGCGTTTCAATCCGGCCGATCCGATGTGGTTCAACCGCGACCGCTTTCTGCTGTCGGCCGGGCACGGCTCGATGCTGCTCTATAGCCTGCTGCACCTGTCGGGCTATGATCTGCCGCTGGAAGAGCTGAAGAACTTTCGCCAGTGGGGCAGCCTGACGCCCGGACACCCGGAGCTTCATCTGACGCCCGGCGTGGAGACCTCCACCGGGCCGCTGGGCCAGGGCATCGCCAACGCCGTCGGCATGGCCATCGCCGAGCAGTGGCTGGCGGCGCGCTTCAACCGGCCCGATTTCGCGCTCATCGACCACATGACCTACGCCCTGGTCAGCGATGGCGACCTGATGGAGGGCATCTCCCACGAGGCCTGCTCGCTGGCCGGGCATCTGGGCCTGGGCAAGCTGGTGGCGCTCTACGACGACAACCACATCACCATCGACGGCAAGACCGACCTGGCCTTCTCGGAAGACGTGCTCAAGCGCTTCGAGGCCTACGGCTGGCACACGCTGCGGGCCGAGGGGCAGAACCCGGTGTCGGTCAACGAAGCCCTGGCCGCGGCCATGGCCGAAACGGAGCGGCCGTCGATCATCGCCTGCCGCACGACCATCGGCTTCGGCAGCCCGAACAGGGCCGGCACGTCGAAGGCCCACGGCGAGCCGCTGGGCCGGGACGAGGTACGCCTGACCAAGGAGCGGCTGGGCCTGCCTGTGGACGTGGACTTCTACGTGCCCGACGCGGCGCGCGAATTCCTGGGCGCGGCCGCCGCCGCCGGCGCGACGCGCATGGCCGAGTGGGAAGGGTTGCGCCGCCGCTATGAGGCGCAGTACCCCGCCGAGGCCGAGGCGCTGCAACAAATGCTGGACGGCCACTACGACGTTTCCCTCGACGTGGCCGAGCTGTTCACCGCCGGCAAGGCCGTGGCCACCCGCGTCGCCTCCGGCGTCGTCCTCAACGCCATTGCTCCGCAAGTGCCGACGCTGCTGGGCGGCTCCGGCGACCTGACGCCGTCGAACAAGACCGACCTGAAGGGCGCGGCCGACCTGAAGCGGGGCGATTTCTCCGGCCGCTACATCCGCTTCGGCGTGCGCGAGCACGGCATGGGCGGCATCCTCAACGGCCTGGCGCTCCACGGCGGCGTGCGCCCCTATGGCGGCACGTTCCTGGTCTTCTCCGACTACATGCGCCCGTCCATTCGCCTGGCGGCGCTGATGGAGGCCGAGGTCATCTACGTCTTCACCCATGACAGCATTGGCGTGGGCGAGGACGGGCCGACGCACCAGCCGGTGGAGCAAGTGATGGCCTTGCGGGTCATTCCCAACCTGGTGGTCATCCGCCCGGCCGACCCAGTGGAGACGGTGGCGGCCTGGCTGGCGGCGCTGGCCAACCGCAAAGGCCCGGTGGCCCTCATCCTGACGCGCCAGAACGTGCCCTGGCTGAACACGACCGTGGCCGACGCCATGCGCGGCGGCTACGTGCTGGCCGAGGCGGCCGGCGGCGACGGCCAGCCGGTCGAGCCGCAGGTCATCCTCATCGGCACGGGGTCAGAGGTGCAGCTGGCCGTGGGCGCGCGGGAGTTGCTGGCCGCGGAGGGCATCGCCGCCCGCGTCGTTTCGCTGCCGTCGTGGGAGCTGTTCGCCCAACAGCCGGAGGAGTATCGCGAGAGCGTCCTGCCCGGCCACATCCGCGCGCGGGTGTCGGTTGAGGCGGGCGTGACGGAAGGGTGGCAGCGCTTCGTGGGCCTGGACGGCCGCTCCGTGGGCGTCGATCGCTTTGGCGCGTCCGCGCCCTATCAGGTCATCTACGAGAAGTTGGGAGTGACGGCCGAGGCGGTGGCCAAGACAGCGCGTGAACTGGTGCGCGGCCAGTAGCGGGGGAAACAGGGCGCGGCTAAACTGTCGCCGCGCCTAGAAGTGGAGTGTGCTCAGCGCCAGGCCGACGGCCACGGCCATGATCATGCTGGAGATGAGTTCGGCCACGTAGACGGTGTCGCCACCGCCGCGGATGACGCGCGGCCACTCCATGACCAGCCGCGGCAGGGCCACCAGCGGCACCAACAGCACCTGCCCGAAGAGCACCAGCGTGGTGATGAGCACGCGCTCGGTGATGCCGACGAACTTGTTGGGGCCGGCGGGGAAGTCGGGCGCTTCGCCCTTGACCAGGCCGTAGACGACGAACTTCAGCAGCACCCAGGTGGGCATGGTGATGAAGGCGTAGCCCAGCAGCGCCGTCAGCACCGGCGTCTGCCGCGCCGCGGCGGCAATGTCGGCCAGCATGTGGCCCCACGTCAAGAAACCGCCCCAGGCCAGGGCCAGCAGGATGAAGAAGAGGTGCAGGAATTGGTCGATGAAGAAACGGAGGAGCGGCGGAAGGGTTGGGCGGAAGAGGAATTGCGCGGCGTCGACAGCGAAGTGGCTGAGGCCGATCAGCAGGACGCCCGCCCACCAACCCGGCTCGATGACGAACGCGAAGAGCGCCGTCACGGCGAAAAGGACAACGCTGTGGACGATCACACCTCGTAGCTCGCGACTTTTCCACTGGGCCAGCGCGTCCCATTGCAGAACGTAGTCGCCCACCAGATGGGCGAGAAACATGGCAATAATCATCCATTAACCCGCGGCCGCCACCCCAGACAATTGGCGGGTATCGCATTTGCCCACAATGATACAACGTGGCGCGCGGCGTGCTGTGTTACAGGACACAGTTTGCGTAAGAAGTGGGTTAAATCAGTGCGGTGACATTCGTCCCTTTGCCGGCAGGGCATTTTGACCTAGACTGAATGTGCGACTTATTCGGAGACAGGTGTACTTTTCCCGCTACTGTATGGCGCTGGAGCCTGGAGGATATTTCGGTGTCTGTTGTATTTTGACCGCGGTCGATCTATAATGAACGTGATAGGAGCCGCCCGGACTCCTGCGATTAGCAAGCCCGACTGCCTGACGATCGACCGGCAGACGGTCGCCCTTGGCCTACCTTAATGTCTTTGACGCGGTGGATTGATTCATTGACCACGGATGAACGCGAATCCGCGGATTGATGCGGCGCTGAGTCCGATCCACGCTGCTTCCTTCCGAGCCGTGTCATCCGCGGCCATTGGGTTCAAGGAGAAGCACGTGACCACTCGCTATCTGCTCCGGTGGTTACTCGTCCTGGTGATCCTGTTGGCAGTCGTCGCGACGGCCGGCGCGCAGGGCGAGGTGTCGGCCGTCCGCTATGAGACCGGCTCGCCCACGCCGACCACGGCTGAGGTCGAGCCAAACGCCGCCTTCGACGCCGCCACTCCCCTCGTCCTGGGCGATGTCGCCAGTGGCAAGATCGCCTACCCCGGCGACCGCGATACCTACGTATTCGATCCGCCCGACACAATCACGTTCCTGGTCGATATCGACGCTGAATCCATCGGTTCGCCCCTCGACCCGCGGGTGTGTCTCTATGACGGCAGCTACCGCCCTCCGGTCGAGGTATTCTGTAATGACAATGCCAACGGGCTGGATTCGCTCATCTCTTTCCATACCTGGTCGCGGGTCTATATCCGCGTTTGGGGCGCAGCCCAGCCCGACGAAGGCGGCGCGGCCTACACTTACAAGCTGTCGATCTATCGGCCGCTGCTTGTCAGTGCCGCGACCGACGGCACGGTGGCCGGCATCCCCTTTCAGAAGTCGGATGTGCTCGCCCACTATGACTTTGCCGATGGCGCCGAGCGCTGGATGCTCTACTTTGACGCTTCCGACGTCGGCATCACCCAGAACCTTGTTGCCTGGGAAGCCGGCTATTTTATCCTGCAAGCGGCTCAGACGCTGCCGGTGTACGAACCAACTACCGGCGATTACGTTCCCCAAACTGTGACGCCCTATGACTACATGTTGTTTACCCCTGGCTATGGGCCGGAAACGGCCGGCCAGTTTTATTTCCAGTATCACGGCGCGGAACTGGGCCTGACCGGGCCGGGCGAGAAGATCGACGCGCTGGCGGGCAACATCGAGATTAGCACCGTGGGCGCCGCCACCTTCAGCGTCTCCGGTACAAAGGTGGCCGATGAGGATCTGGCCGACATCTGGTCGGGCCGGCTAACCTTCGACGGCTCGACTGTGCCGGGACTAGGGACCGAGGATGTGGTCGGCGCGGACGGCTGGGCCTGGAACTTTGATCGGATTGCGTATGATCGCTACCTGCTGACCATTCTCGGCCGCGGCCGGGTCGACGGGCTGCGCGTCACTCAAAAGGACATTTTCAACGTTGACGTGACGACCGGCCGGGTCACCGGCATTTACTGGCACGGCCCGACCCATCACTTCAACTACAACATTGATGCCTTTGACGCGGTTGACGACTACTCTCATTAGACTGTAACCGCGCGCCTTTTTCGAGGGCGCGAACGCGCCCGTCAGGGCCTGACGTGGGCGGCCGGCGTGACAAATGTCATGCCGGCCGGGTGCTTTCTGTCACTTTCGCCGCCCGGCCCGCTTGCGCTATAGTGCTGATATGGGGGCGTCTATCTGCCGCTCGTGGGCGGCCGGACGGGTGGCGCAATCGCCCCGGATTGCCGCGCCGGCCGTGTGGGGCAAGCATGTGGGAGGCGCTATGTTTAGGAAAATCCTCGTTCCCTTGGACGGTTCGGCGTTGGCCGAGCAGGCGCTTGGCCCGGCGATGGCGCTGGCGCGGGCGGTGAGCGCGGAGGTGGTGCTGCTGCGCAGCGTCGCGACCACACAACCCATCTTCGCGTTGTCATCGGCGCTAAGCGGACAGTTCGAGAGCCGCGTGGAAGACAGCCTGTTCGCAAACCGCCGGCAGGCGACTCAGGAGTATCTGGGTGGCCTCCAGCGGCGGTATGAGCGCCCCGGTTGTGTCGTTCGCGCCGTGGATGAGATGGGGGAGCCGGCGGCGGCCATCGTCGACGTGGCCAACGAGCGCGGCGTCGATCTGATCGTCATGAGCACCCACGGGGAGACGGGCATGCGGCGGGCGGTTTGGGGCAGCGTCACCGAGCGCGTGCTCCACGGCGCGGGCTGCCCTGTGCTGGTGGTGCGTTCGCCCGATCCCATCCGGCGCGTCCTGATCGCTCTGGACGGCTCTGAGTTGGGCGAGCGCGTCCTACCGCCGGCGCTGGCTGTGGCTCGGGCGCTGGGGGCGCAGATCGTCTTGCTGCGCGTCAGCGAGACGCCACTGCTCAACCCGTTGGAGATCGGCATGATGTGGGACATGGAGCCGCCGCTGGCTGACCAGGACGTCATCGCCGCGGCGCGCGAGGCGGCCGAGCGCTATCTGGCCGACATCGCCGCGCGCGAGGGGCTGACGCAGGCCGATACGATGCTGGTGCTGGAGGGCCTGCCGGCCGAGCGGATCGAGGAGTATGCTCGCCTGGGCGATATCGACCTGATCGCCATGAGCACCCACGGCCGCACCGGGTTGCGGCGCTGGCTCTACGGCAGCGTCACCCACCGGGTCATGCGCGGCTGCCACCGCTCCATGCTCATCGTTCGCCCGCCGGACGAGGCGCTGAGTGGCTGAGAGGGTAAGTGACCTGGAGCATGGCGCTTTCCGTGCTATGATCGGGCCATGAGCGCGATCTATACGACTGTTCTCTCGGCGGCCGAGGTGGCCGCCCACCTGGGCGAACCGGCCTGGGTGCTCGTCGATTGCCGGTTCGACCTGATGGCGCCCGACGCGGGCGAGCAAGCCTACCGCGCCGGCCACATCCCCGGCGCGGTCTACGCTCACCTTGACCGCGACCTGTCCGGCCCGCGCCAGCCCACGGGCGAGGGCGGTCGCCACCCTCTGCCCGCGCCGGCTGACCTGACGCGCACGTTTGGCGGCTGGGGCATCGGTCAAGGGACGCAGGTGGTGGCCTATGACGCCCAGAGTGGCCACTACGCCGCCCGGTTGTGGTGGCTATTGCGCTTCATGGGGCACGAGGCCGTGGCCGTGCTCGATGGCGGCTGGCCGGCGTGGCTGGCCGAGAGGCTGCCGGTGACGACAGCGAGCGACCCGCCGGCGACGCGCCTGTTCGAGGGCGCGCCGCACTGGGAGCGTCTTGTGGCGCTGGACGCGGTTGCCGCCGCGCCGCGTTTGGTGGATGCGCGCGCGCCGGAGCGCTTCCGCGGTGAGATGGAGCCGCTCGACCCGGTGGCCGGCCACATCCCCGGCGCGCTCAACCGGCCCTACACCACCAATTGGGATGCCGCCGGCCGTTGGCGCGCACAGGAAACGCTGCTGGCGGAGTTCCTGGAGCTGCTGGGCGACGCGCCGGCGGCGGAGGCTGTTTTCTATTGCGGGTCAGGCGTCTCGGCCTGTGTCAACCTGCTGGCCATGGTTCGCGCCGGGCTGCCGGAGGGCCGCCTCTACCTCGGTTCGTGGAGCGAGTGGAGCCGGGTGGGTGGCCCGGTGGCACGCGGCCGTTAATGACAACATGCGCCGTTCTCCTTAGCCTATTGCGCTAGATTGCCCCAGTATGTTACACTACTGCCGCTTGAGCGGGGTGCGGCGACCACAGTAGGGGGTTTGTGGCGCGACCCAAAGTGGTTTTTCGGTCAATGCGGTCAAGGAGAATACGAATGAAAACCCGAAGCAAGAATCGTTTTATCCGTGTGCTGGTGATGATGGGCGTGCTGGCGCTGGCGCTGATGCTGGCGTCGGCCGTGGTAGCCCAGGACGCCCCCCCTGCTCAGGACGCGCCGGCGGCAGCAACGGCCGCGACCCTGACGCTTGGCGTGACGACCACCCCCGCCGGCGGGCAGGGCTTCTGGCTGACGGCCGTTTCGTTCCAGGGGTTTTGGGGACGCTTCGGCAAGGGCAACGGTCAGTATCGCCAGCCGCGCGACGTGGACCGCGACGCCGCCGGTAACATCTACGTCAGCGACCACCGCAATAGCCGCGTCCAGAAGCTAAGCCCAACCGGCACGTTCTTGGCTTCAATCGGCCAGGCCGGCCGCGGCGCGCATAAGCTGCTGCGGCCCAATGCTATCGCCATCAGTGGCAACCTGTTGTTCGTAGCCAATACGGAGAACTACCGCATCACCGTCTTCAACACAACCAACGGCGCTTTCGTGCGCGAGTGGGGCAGCAAGGGGACGGCCGATGGCCAGTTCGACATGCCCAACGGCGTGGCAGTCGGCCCGGACAACAACATCTACGTGACCGATACGTTCAACCATCGCATTCAGGTCTTCACCCAGGAAGGGGTTTTCCTGCGCAAGTGGGGTTCGCTTGGCTCGGCGGATAACCAGATGAGGTTCCCGACCCACCTGGACTTCGACAGCGCGGGCAACCTCTATGTGGCTGACTCCAATAACAATCGCATCGTCGTCACCGACGCCAACGGCGTCTTCCAGCGCAAGTTCGGCGCCTCCGGGACGAACCCGGGCCAGTTCCGCATCCCCGTTGGTGTGGAGGTTGGGCCGGACGGCTTTCTCTATGTCAGCGAGGCCTTTGGCAACCGCATCCAGAAGCTGACGACCAATGGCGTCTACATTGCTCACTGGAGCGAGGCCGGCGGCGTCGCCATCTCGCGCCCGAACGGCTTGCTCGTCACGGGCGATCGGCTCTACGCTACGGATCTGGACGCCAATCGCGTCCAAATCTATATGCAGATTAGCGGGGCGCTCAATGACGGTGGCCAGCAGGCGTTGACGTTGCCGGCCGGAACCTACAACGTGACGCAAGCGCCCAAGACGGGCTGGACATTTGACGGCGCTACGTGCAGCGGCGGCAGCCCCACGGCCATTCCCTGGGGCGCGCGCCTCACGCTGGCTGACGGCGCGTCGGTGAATTGCGCCTTCGCCAACCACCAGTAAACCTATAAACGAGAGAACCTGCCGGCCGTAGGGGCGGGTCTTAGACCCGCCCCTACCCTAGCGCGTTTCTCGCCCGGCCTTCAACTCCGTCTGCAATTGTGTCAGCGCGGCCCACTCGCCGGCCGCGGCCAATTGGGCCTGGCGGGGCCACGTGCCCGGGTCGGCCAGCCGGAAGCGGCGGCCGGACGCGGCGAGGATTTCCCGCAGCCGCTCGACCGGCGTCACGGCCAGCTGGCCCAGGTCATTGATGTCGTTCTCGATGAGTAGCGCGGCGATCTTGGGGCCGATGCCCTCTACCAGTTGCAGGTCTTGTGGGCGCGGCTGTTGGCCGCCGAACTGCATGACTGTGTCGCTCAGACGTCCGCGCCCGGTCGCCGGGGTCATGGCGTCGGCTGTGGCGGCGACACGGTGCGAGGCCACGGCCACGACCGCGCCGTAGGGCTGGCCGGCCTCGTCCTCTGTTGTGCCCATATAGATCGTCACATCGGCGTCGTCGATGCTCTGGCCAAGGTCTTCTTCCAGAGCCAGTAGAGCCTCTTCGACAGCTTCTTCCTCCAGTTCGGCCAATTCGTCCTCGGCTTCGATGGCGTCAACAACCATGACGGCCGTCTCGCCCTCCTCGTCGCCGGCTTCGCCGGCGGCCGGGCGGGCGACGGCCAGGACTGTGGCCGTGTTGCCCTCGTCGCTCTCATCGACCTGCGTGTAGACGGCCACATCGACGGCGCCCTCGTCGCCGCGACCTTCCTGCAAGACGGCGATGGCCTCGGCGATGGCCGCCTCCTCCAACGCCTCAACCTCTGCCTCTGACTCGACGTCGGCCCGGTGGACGACGACGATGGCGTCAAGCGGCTCGCCCTCTTCGCCGGCCCATTCTAGAAAGCTGGCCTCGATGGCCGGGAAGTCGGCCAGGTGGCCGGCGGACGCCATGTCAAAGGCCTCCTCGGCTTCGCTCTCGCGTTGCTCGGCGTCAAGCTCCTCTTCCAGGGCGGCGACCAATGCCTCCAGCGAGGCCTCGTCAAGCGTGTCGGTGTCTTCCGACGCGAGCGTGTCGTCGGCGATAGCCTCCGGATCGGAATGCAGCCGGGGCCAGGCCTCACTGCGGTGGGCAACGCTGGCTGCCAGCACATCGCCGCCCTCCGTGGCCATCTCAGCGGCGACACTGTCGAGGGCATGATCTAGCTCTTCCTCGGCCTCTTCGGCCGCGCGTTCCGCGGCGGCCTCGGCCTCCAGGGCCGCGCCCTCTGTGGCCTCTTCGCGCAGAGCTATCGGGCGCAGGATGACGCCCAGCGCGTCGATGTACCAGTCGCTACGGCCAAACAGGCCGACAATCTCGTGGCCGGCGGGGGCCATGAGCTGATACGTCTGCTCGCCGCCCTCGCCGCCGTAGGGATCGGACACGCGCTTGTTGGTGTGGAAGCGCACGCTATCGACATACCAGCCACACCGGCCGCTGATGCCGAGCAGGTACTCGTCTTCATCCAGATAGAAGACGTGGTGATAGCCACCCAGACCGCCAACCGGGGGATTGCCGCCCGGCTGGCCGTTGCTGCCGGCGTACTCAAAGCGCAGAGCGTCGAGCACCCACTCGGCGAAGACGTGGATGGCCGTCAGACGGGCGTCAGCGGGGATCGTGTAGTCCTCGAATGGCCTTCCGCTTTCGCCGCCGATGGGGCCCAGTTGCTTTGGTTGCATGATGTTATCCTCCTTATGTTTTGTTACTGCGGCTGATATAGAAATGCTTGCTAGGATGACGCCGCCAGCACCGGCAGGTAGAGCGTGCCGCTGGACGGCGGCGGGCCATCGTCACCAATCAACCCATCGGCAAAGGTGAATACGGCCAGCACCCGATTGTGCCCGTCGCCAACCAGGAAAAGGTTCGTTTTGGTGCCCTCGGCCAGAGTCAGGACAGGGGGATCGATGGCAATAGGGCCGGCGCAGTCGCCGGCGGCATCGGTGCGGGTAATCTTTAGGTCGTAGTCGCCGATGGGCAAGAGGCGATTGCTGGTGGTGCGGAGGTAGCGCAGGCCGGCGGCGCTGCCGTTGAATAGCTCGCCCGTTTGGCTGCACACGTCAACCTTGGTGTCGTCAATCGTCGCGCCGAGGACGGCCGCGTGCGTGATCCGCAAGCCGGCGTGGCCGACGCCCGGCTCGTCAACATTCTCGGCAAGCACAAGCAAGTCCAACGGCACCACGTTGTCGTCGCCAACGACAACCACAGAGGTATCGCCATCGGCCAGGGTGTAGGTCTCGCTGATGACGACCTCGCCGTCGCGCAGCACTTCGATCAGGTGATCGCCCGCGCCGCCCGCGATGGCCACGTAGTCGGTGTGGCTGCCATAGGCCATCGTTCCGCCGACGGCCGCGCCGTCGATGTGGACGGCGATGGTGGCGCTGTCGGAGCCGGCAAAGGGCGCCAGATGGGCGACGCGCACGCGGACGGCCGCGGGGGCGGCGGGTTCGGCCTGGGCGGCGGCCGTGGCTGTCAGGGCGATTAGCGCGACGCCAACAAAGAGGCAGCGCAGAACAGATCGGATAGACATGACCTCTCTCCTTGCTTTCGCTTGTGGCCGGCGCGACGAAGCGACAACCGGTCCAGTTGATGCGCCAGGGAAGCGATGCTTGCCTCGGTGAGCCTGCTCATTCTACGCGCAACGACCCAGGTGGCCAACGGCGTTAATGCTCCCTTGCCCGGCATGTAAAAAGATCGGCGCGAGCTTGCCGCTCGTCGCCCGTCGGCTACAATTGTTGTATCTCTACAACATGACGCCGCGAGCCATGCCCCAAGATCGCAATACTCTTCTCGACTTCCTGACACGCCATTATACGCTGGATGGTCTGAAGACGCTTTGTTTTAATCTGTTCGTCGATTACGACAACCTGAGCGGCGACACGAAGAACGCCAAGGGGCGCGAGTTGATCCTGCACCTGGAGCGGGCCGGCCGCCTGAACGACCTGGAGGCGGTGCTGGGGCGACAACAGCCGCGCGCCTATGAGCGTGAATTCCTGCGCCCGCCGCCCGTGCCGCCCATCCCCGCCCGGCCCAACCGCGACCCGCGCCAGGTCTTCATCAGCCACGCCCACGAAGACGACGGGTTCGCCCATCGCCTGGCGGCCGACCTGCGCCGCCGCGGCTGGGGGGTGTGGATCGCCCCGGACAGCATCGCCCCCGGCGAGACGTGGGTCGATGCCATCAACCGTGGGCTGGAGGCCAGCAGCTACTATGTGTTGGTGCTGACGCCGGCGGCTTCGGCGTCGCCGTGGGTCAACACGGAGACGAACGTGGCCATCAGCCTGGAGCACCAGCGCATCATGCGCTTCATCCCGCTGGACGTGGCCCCCAGCCGGCCGCCGCCGCTGTGGACGGCCTATCAGAATGTGCCCTTCCGCGATTATCAGGCCGGGCTGGAGCACCTGCTGGCGCGGCTGGAGGGGCGACCGCCGCGGCCGCAACCGGCCAACGGCCTGGCGAAGGGTCGGGCTGAGGAGGCGCGTCTGTTCTCCGACCGGCGGCTGCACGACCGTTCGCGTGTCGAGCTGGCGCGCGTGGCCGCGGGGGCGTTCCTCTATGGCGCGCGTCCGGCCGATCCGCGCTATGAGCTGGCGCAACGGTCGGTGCGGCTGGGCGAGTACTGGATCGGCCGGGCGACGGTGACGAATGCCCAGTTTGCCCGCTTTGTAGAGGCGACGGGCTACATCACCAGCGCCGAGACCAGTGGTGTTGGCCGCGTCTGGCTGGGCGGGCGCTGGCAAGACGTGGAGCGCGCCTACTGGCGGCGGCCGGAGGGGCCGCGCAGCAGCATCGAAGAGCGCATGCACCACCCGGTGGTCAGCGTTAGCTGGCACGACGCGCAGGCTTTCTGCGAGTGGGCCGGGCTGCGGTTGCCGGCGGAGGCGGAGTGGGAGAAGGCCGCCCGCGGCACAGATGGTCGCGCTTACCCCTGGGGCGACGAACCGCCGTCGGCGGGGCGGGCTAACTTCGGCGCGGGCCAGGGCACGACCACGGCCGTCGGCTGCTTCTCGCCCGCCGGCGACAGCCCCTGCGGGTTGCTGGACGCCGCGGGCAACGTCTGGGAGTGGACGACGGCCGAGGGCAGTGTCGGCAGCGCGCGCATCGTTCGCGGCGGGGCCTGGCCCAGCGACGCCCGACACCTGCGCGTCACCTGGCGTGTCGAGGTGGACGCGGCGCAATCGTTCAACACCGTCGGCTTTCGCGCTGTCGCCCCAGGAGGTGGTGGAGGGCTCGGTGACCTTCAAAAGCCGATTCGAGTCGGCGTTCACGGTGCGCACCGACGACGGCCGCACGCTGACCGGCAGCACGAACGACCTGGC
>JAIBAS010000034.1 GCA_019695075.1 Promineifilum sp.
AGCAGGGCCAGGGTGACAAAGGTCGCGCTCAGGCCATCGACGTGGAAGAGGCCCGACAGGCCGACGAGGAAGGGGTCGAGGGCGAGCAGCAGCGCCGCAGCAGGGGCAAGAGAAAAGAACCTCACGCAAAGACGCAAAGACGCAAAGAAAGAAAGATTTTTCTTTGCGTCTTTGCGTCTTTGCGTGAGACTCTCTTCTCCCGGCCAGAGGCGACGGGCGAGCAGGTAGACGGCGACGACGCCGAGGCTGTTGACGACGGCCACGGCGACGCGGCCGCCGCTGAGGAAGAGGGCCAGGCGGCGGAAGGCCTCGACGTTGTCGGGCGTCAGGGCCGCGGTCTTGGTCAGCCAGAGGTAGGCGTCGCGGGCGGCGGGGGAAAGAGCCAGTTGCAGGCTCATGCTCAGCGCGCCCAGCCACGTCGTCGTCACGCCGGGATGGCCGGCTACGAGCGTGCCCGCCCAGCGGCCGGCGAGCAGGGCCTCGCGGAACTGCATGGAGCGGTAGACCCAGACCAGTTCATCGGGGGTGATGTAGCGGCCCACGGCCACCAGGCGCGGCGCGAGGCTGATGAAGAAGAGCACAACGGGGAAGAGCCGCGGCAGCCAGGCGCGCGTCGCCGACGGCCTTGTCGCAGAGAGATGAGGAGCACGCCCGGCCATTCCTTAACGTATACAACACATTAGACGTATTGCCAAGCGGCCTAAACACAGTATAATCGCTCGAAAATGGGCGCTGGGGCAACCTCGGCGCAGGTGGGAATCTTAGCAACATGATTGACTCCGAATTCGGCAGCGGCGAACATCCGATGAGCTTTCTGCTCACAGACGATGTCTACCTTCCCAGCGCCGGCGAAATCCGCCCCGGCCGCATTGTAGCCTTACGAAGCAACGAAATCCTGGTCGATATTGGGGCAAAGTCCGAGGGAGTCATCCCTTCGCAAGAGACTTCGACATACGACTCGGCCACGCGGGCCCAGTTGCAGGAAGGCGAGGAAATCGTCGTCTTCGTGCTCAACCCCGAGGATCAGAACGGCAACATCATCCTGTCGTTCCGCCGCGCGGCCGAAGAGCGCGACTGGCAAGTGGCCACCGACCTCTTCGAGTCGCAAGAGGCGATGGAGACCGAGATCGTCGGCTTCAACAAGGGCGGCGTGTTGGTCAGCGTCGGCCAGTTGCGCGGCTTCGTGCCCAACTCGCAGCTGCGGCGCGACCGCCTGCAATACATCGACAGCGACAACAAGCAGCGCTCCTATCAGGCCCTCGTCGGCCAGCCCATGTTGGCCAAGGTCATCGAAGTTGACCGGCCGCGCAACCGCCTGATCCTGTCCGAGCAGGCCGCCTCGCGCGAGATCCGTCAGGCGCGCAAGACCGAGCTATTTTCCTCGCTGCAAGAGGGCGCCGTCTGCGAGGGCGTCGTCGTCAACCTGGCCGATTTCGGCGCGTTCGTCGATATCGGCGGCATCGAGGGTCTCGTCCATCTGTCCGAGATGAGCTGGAAGCGCACGCAGAAGCCGGCCGACATCCTGCAAAAGGGCGACCACGTCAAGGTGCAGATCATGAGCGTCGATCAGGAGCGGCAGCGCGTCGCCCTCAGCATGAAACGGCTGGAGGCCGACCCGTGGACGCGGATCGAGGAGCTATATCGTGTCGGCCAGCTGGTGGAGGCGGAGATCACTCGCCTGACCAAGTTCGGCGCGTTCGCCCGCGTGGACGACGACTATCAGTTGGAAGGACTGATTCACATTTCCGAGTTGGCCGAGGATCGCGTCGAGCAGGCGCGCGACGTGGTGAAACCGGGCGACCGGGTCACCGTGCGCATCATCCGCCTCGACGCGAAGCAGCGCCAGGTCGGCCTGAGCCTGCGTCAGGTCGCCTCAGACAAGTACATCGAAGAAGACCTGGCGTTGATGAGCGGGTAATAATGAGAAGGTTCCAGGGAAGAGGCTCACGCAAAGACGCAGAGACGCAAAGAAGCAAAGAAGAATCTTCTCTTCTTCTTTGCGTCTTCGCGTCTTTGCGTGAGACCTCTTTTCTTCCCTGGAACCTGGCCCCTGATCAAGAGGTAACGCCGTGAATTCTAAGAATTGGGAACGCTTTACTCAGCGCGCGCGTCGCGTGTTGAGCCTGGCCCAGGAAGAGGCCGAGCGCCTCAACCACAGCTACATAGGCAGCGAGCACGTTCTGATCGGCTTGCTGCTCGAGGAGGGCGGCGTGGCCGGCCGGGTTCTGCGCGAGCTGGGCCTGGAGGTCACGCGGGTTCAGGCCATGGTCGAGCGCCTGTCGGGCGGCCCGGGCACCCGGACGCCGTTCACCAAGACCGAGCTTTCGCCCAGCACTAAGCGCATCCTGGAGTATGCCGTCGAAGAAGCGCGGCGCATGGGCCAGCACTACATCAGTACCGAACACCTGCTCCTGGGCCTGGCCCGCCAGAACGAGGGCCTGGCCATCGATGTGCTGCGCAAGTTCGGCATCAGCGCCGAGCAGATCCGCCGGCAGACGCGGCGCATGCTGAAGGAAAGCCCCGTCTCCGGCAGCGAGTCGGGTTCGCAACAGCAGCAACCGCCGCAACGCCGCCCGGCGCAGCAACAGCAGAAGAAAGAGAAGAGCAAAACGCCCCTGGTCGACCAACTGGCGACCGACCTGACCGCCCTGGCGCAGGAGTACGCGCTCGACCCGGTTATCGGCCGCGAGACGGAGATCGAGCGCGTCATCCAGATTCTGGCCCGGCGCACGAAGAACAACCCGGCCCTCATCGGCCAGCCCGGCGTCGGCAAGACGGCCATCGTCGAGGGCCTGGCCCAGCGCATCGTCGATGGGCAGGTTCCCGAATCGCTGCACAACAAGCGCGTGCTGCAATTGGACGTGGGCAGCCTGGTCGCCGGGACGATGTACCGCGGCCAGTTCGAGGAGCGTCTCAAGCGCGTCATCGAAGAACTGAAGTCGAGCGATGCCATCCTGTTCATCGACGAGGTGCATATGCTCGTCGGCGCGGGGTCGGCCGGCAGTTCGGTCGACGCGGCCAATATCCTCAAGCCGTCGCTGGCCCGCGGCGAGTTGCAGTGCATCGGCGCGACGACGCTGGAGGAGTACCGCAAGTACATCGAGAGCGACGCGGCGTTGGAGCGCCGTTTCCAGCAGGTGCGCGTCGATGAGCCGTCGGCCGAGGAGACGGTGCAAATCCTCAAGGGCATCAAGGGGGCCTATGAGCAGCATCACAACCTGCTCATCTCCGACGAGGCCATCGAGGCGGCCGTCTTCCTGTCCACTCGCTACGTCACCGAGCGCTATCTGCCCGACAAGGCCATCGACCTGATCGACGAGGGCGCGTCGCGCGTGCGCATGTACCGCGTGCAGCAGCCGACCGACATCCGCGAGGCGTATGACTCGCTGCGCGAGCTGCGCGTGCAGCGCAATGAGGCCGTCGAGGCCGGGCGCTACGACGACGCGACGCGCATCCGCGAGCAGGAAGAGGAAATCCAGCATCAGCTGGACGACCTGCGCGCCGGGCAGGTGGAGTATGACCAATCGACGATGCTGACGGCCGAGGACGTGGCCGAGGTGCTGTCGATGTGGACGGGCATCCCCGTTTACCAGCTGACCGAGGAAGAGAGCGCGCGGCTGTTGCGCATGGAAGAGGAGTTGCAGAAGGCCATCGTCGGCCAGCGCGACGCTATCAATGCCATCGCCAAGGCCGTGCGGCGGGCGCGGGCCGGGCTGAAGGACCCGCGGCGGCCCATCGGCTCGTTCATGTTCCTCGGCCCGACGGGCGTGGGCAAGACGGAGCTGACCAAGGCGCTGGCGACGTTCCTGTTCGGCAGCGAGGACGCGCTGGTGCAGCTGGATATGTCGGAGTTCATGGAGCGTCATAACGTCGCCCGGCTGGTCGGTTCGCCGCCCGGCTACGTCGGCTATGAGGACGCCGGCCAGCTGACCGAAGCGGTGCGCCGCCGGCCCTATTCCATCGTCGTCTTCGACGAGATCGAGAAGGCCCACCCGGAGGCGTTCAATCTGCTGTTGCAGATCATGGAGGAGGGCCATCTGTCCGACGCCAAGGGGCAGAAGGTCAACTTCCGCAACGCGATCATCATCCTGACCTCTAACGTGGGCGCGGATATGATCAAGAAGGGCGGCGGGCTGGGCTTCAACTTCAAGCAGGACGCGGCCGTGCTCGTGGAAGAGAACTACCGCGACATGCAGAAGAAGCTGATGGAGCAGTTGAAGCGCCATTTCCGGCCGGAGTTCCTGAACCGGCTCGACAGCGTGATCGTCTTCCGCCAGCTTCAGCCGGAGGACATCCGCCAGATCGTTGACATCCAGATCGCCGACGTGAACGAGCGGATGGACGAGCGCTTCCTGATGCTGGAGGCGACGGACGCGGCCAAGGACTGGCTGGCCAAGCACGGCTACGACGCTGAATACGGCGCGCGTCCGCTGCGGCGGCTCATCCAGCAGACGGTGGAGGACAAGCTGTCCGATGCCGTGCTGGCCGGGGAGTTCAAGGACGGCGAGACGGTCATTGTGGACGTTGGCCCGGGCACGGGTGGGGCGGGCACGGGTGGGGGCGATGGGGAGATCATCCTCCGCCACGCCACGCCGGAGGAGGCCACGCCGGAGGAGGCGGAGCCGGTGCTGCCGGGGATTCAGGCGAACTAAGGAAGAGAAGAGTCTCACGCAAAGGAAGAGAAGAGTCTCACGCAAAGACGCAAAGACGCAAAGATAAAAAGATTTTTCTTCTCTTCTTTGCGTCTCTGCGTCTTTGCGTGAGCTTTCTTTCTCCACCTAGAAACCGAGTTTCTCAGAAGAAACTCGGTTTCTCTCCACCTAGAAACCGAGTTTCTCAGAAGAAACTCGGTTTCTTGCGTTTATATCTCCACCTGCCACTCTTCCCCCAGGCTGTCCAGGGCGGCGGTGAGCCATTTCTTGTCGTCTTCTTTGGCGGTGGCGCGGGCGGACGGGCGGTAGAGCAGAATGGCTGCCGTGCGCGCGCCGTTGAAGAGGAGGCCGGCTAACTTGCGGGCCTCTTCCGGGTCGATGGCATCCCCCTGCCGATCCCACAGGTTGACCAGGCGGCGCATGACCTGGCGCACGAGGATGAGTTCCGGCTGCAGGTCGGGGCGCAATTCGTCGATGTCGCTTTCTTCCGCGGCGGCCGTGTCCGGCGGCGGCAGGGTGGCTCTCTTGGCCCGGCTGCGTGTGCTCATGCGCTCTATGGTAGTTGTCCGCCGCGGGCCGCGCTAATCAGTTTTCAACAAGGCGAATGCATTTAGAAACCGAGTTTCTTCTGAGAAACTCGGTTTCTGCGTCTAGGATTTAGAAACCGAGTTTCTTCTGAGAAACTCGGTTTCTTGCGTCTAGGATTTAGAAACCGAGTTTCTCAGAAGAAACTCGGTTTCTTGCGTCTAGCATTTAGAAACCGAGTTTCTCAGAAGAAACTCGGTTTCTAGTCTATATACGGGGGGGTGTCGAAAATCGAATGGCGAACGGATGTTCTAAGTGTCTACAATGAGTTCATCTTGTGTGGAGGTGATAGGCACATGCCGTTGGCAGAGACTTTCAAATTTCGACTGGATACCGAGGACTTGCGGCAACTGGAAGAGATTGCGCGGCGATTGCAGCGCAGTCGCGGCGACGCGCTGCGCTGGCTCATTCGCACGGCCCACCGCGAGATGGAGGCCGGGCGGGAGCCGCGGCCGGCGCCGGGGCCGCG
>JAIBAS010000044.1 GCA_019695075.1 Promineifilum sp.
GTGGCCGGCGCGGCCGTGGCGCGATTCTCCCGAATCGCGTTCCCCGTCGCCGTCGCCGTGGCGCTGCTCAACGGCGCGCTCGTCGGCGCAACCTCCGCCGGCGCGCGGCAAGCCACGACGAGAACCGCAGTGATGGCGATGGCCAGCAGGAGGAACGCGCGACGCATAAGCGAAAGCCAGCGCCCAGACCGGCGCGCGGCTAGTGCCCCGCCTTGCCGCCCAGACGCTTGAGGACGATGAGGGTCATGTCGTCGAACTGCGCCGTCTGGCCGGTGTGGTCGCGGATGTTGTCGGTGATCTGGCGGACGACGTCGCCCGCCGGTCGCCGGGCCGCCGCCCGCGCCGCCACTTGCAGCCGCTCCAGTCCGAACTCGTCGAAGTCCTCGTTGAGCGCCTCGGTGATGCCGTCGGTGTAGAGGATGATCGTCTCGCCCGGCCGCAGGGTGATGGTGTGGCTCTTCATGGTCAGTTCCGGCAGGATGCCCAGGGCGACGCCGTGGCCGAGCAGCGGCTGGAAGTTGCCGTTGGGCTGCAACAGCAGCGGCGGGTTGTGGCCGGCGTTGGCGTAGGTGAAATGCTCCGTGGCCGGGTCCCAGACGCCATAGAACACGGTCACGAACAGGTCGGAGCGCGCCTCGCGGCCGATGATCTCGTTGGCCCGCACCAACACCTGCGCCGGATCGCTGTGGCTGAAGGCCACGGCGCGCAGGATGGTGCGCGTCAGGGCCATGAACAGGGCCGCGGGCACACCCTTGTCGGCCACATCGGCGATGGCAATACCCCACTTGTCGTCGCCCAGGGGCAGGAAGTCGTAGAAGTCGCCGCCCACCTGCCGCGCCGCCTGCCAGTGCGTGGCCACCGAGCAGCCGGGAATGCTGGGGCTGCCGTCGGGCAAGAAGCTGGCCTGGATGGTGTGGGCCACGTCCAATTCTTGCTGCATCCGGGCACGGTCGGCCGACTCGCGGTAGAGTTGGTTGTTGACGACGGCCGTGGCCGCCTGCTGAGCGATGCCGTTGAGGATGTTGATGCGTCGATTGGAGAACGGCGTCCGGCCCAGGCGGTCGTGTTGCAGGCCGACGATCTTCGCCCCCACCAGCCGGCCACGGGCCACCAGCGGGAAGTTGTAGGCCGTCGAGGTTCCCAGCACCGTCTCCAGCCAGCCGGGCACGCGCATGGCATAGTAGCCTGCGCTCGGCAGGCGCGGCTGGCCCGCCGTAGCGCGGGATGCCATCCCGCCAAAATCGGAGCCAAGCCCCGGCGACATATCCAGGAACTCGTCGCGATCGATCTCCAGCGTCTCCACCAGCCCGCGCCCCATCGTGCTGACGCCATAGCTCGGCCCGGCCTGGAAGATCTGGCGGTCTTCGTCCCAGACCAGGATGAAGACGGTATCGACGCCGACCAACAGCGGCACCAGGCGGACGATGGTGTCGAGAATCTCGTTCAGGTCGGTCAGGCTGTTGACGGCCTCGGCCACCTGCAACAGGGCGGTGTTGACCCAGGCTTCTTCCTGCTGGGCCATGCGCAGGTAGGTGCTTTCCAGCCCGGCGGCCGTCTGCCGGGCCAGGCTCTGCACCAACTCCTCACGGCGAGCTTGGAACGAGGGCGAGCCGTTGGCCGTTTGGGCCGGCGTGGGGCAATCGTCCGCGCCGTTGTCGAAATCGACCAGCATCGCCCCCAGCGTCTTGACCGGGCCGCTGACCAGCGGGTAGAGGCGCAAGCAGGCGCGCGCCGGGGAGATATGCCCTTCCAGCCACGCAGGCAGTTGCGTGATGGTCAGCGGCTCGCGGCCGACGTGGACGGCATCGAGCGCCGTCCAGTCGCCGATGGCCAGTCGCACGTTGGCGAAACTCTCGTCCTCGTTGCCGCGCCGGTCGACCAGCGTCGCGCCGCTATAGGTCTCACTGTCCTCGTCCCACAGCAGGAAGGCGCACAGGTTGACCCCCGCCAGCAGCGGGGCCAGCCGGGCGACGGCCGTCAGCATTTCTTCCGGTTCGTCGTGGCGGCCGATGGCCTCGGCCACTTGTAGCTGAGCCGTGGTGATCCAGGCCTGCTCCTGCTCGCGGGCCAGTTGCTGCGTTTTGTAGACGGCGCTGGCGAGTTCGGCGGCCAGCGTCTCCAGCACAACCTGCTCGGTCGGACCGAAAGCGCCCACCTGCGGACTCTGGACATCGAGCACGCCCAGCAGTTCGTTGTGGACCAGCAGGGGGATGGCGATCTCGGCCTGGGTGTCGGGGTTTAGCTCCGGCGGCACGCCATCGAGATGAGGCAGGAAGCGCTCGTCTTCGCCGGCGTTGTTGACAGCGATGGTGCGGCGCGTGGCCGCGGCCGTGCCGATGATGCCCCGTCCCATCGGCAGGCGCAGCCGCGGCCCGCTGCCGTTGGCGACGTCCAGTTCGGGGATGGTGCTGGCCTGGACGCTCACTTCGCGCGTCAGCGGGTCGAGGCCGAAGACGGTGACGGGGTGGAAGCCAAACGTGCGGCGGGTCAGGCTGACGGCTTGCTCCAGCACGTCGTCGAGTTCGTCGGCGGCGTTGACCTGGCGGGCGATCTGCGTCACCAGTTCCAGGTGGGCGGCGCGGGTGCGCTCCTGGGTGAAGAGCCGGGCGTTGGCGATGGCCGCCGCGGCCTGGTTGGCCAGGATGGTCAGCCGGCGCATGTCCTGTTCGCTGAAGTGGTCGGGCGTGGCGCTCTGGGCGGAGACGATGCCCACCGTGCGCCCGCCACTGACCAGGGGCAGGAAGAGCGCCGCGCGGGGCGGCGAGTCGCTGTGGTAGGCCGGCCGCGCCGGCAGCTTGTCCATCTCGCGCAGGAAATCGCGCACCAGCAGCGGCTGCTGTGCGTCGCGCACCCACCCCACCAGCCCGCCCTCATCCCTCATCCCTCCGCCCTCCAGGTCGAAACACTGCGGCACGGGCTGCGGCCGGCCGTCTATGGTCCAGTAGCGGATGTCGTAGCAGCTGCCCTCGAACAGGCCAACCTGGAAGGTGCGGTTGTCGATGACCTGCCCGGCTTGCTCGGCGATGAGATGACAGAGGGCGTCAACGTCCAACTCGGCGGCGACGATGGCCCGGCCGGCGGCGCTGAGGGCTTCCAGTTCGGCGACGCGCTCCACCAGCGCCTGGCGCGAGCGCCGGCGGCGCAGCAACCGGGCGATCAGCAGCCCGGCCGCCACGATCACGAGCAGGATGGCGGCCGCGAGAAGGATGGATTGCGTCTGGGGCATTGGCATTGCGACCACCGGCCACTGGCCACTGATCACTGGCCACTGACCACCCGCCTCAGGAACGCATTCCCTTGCGTGCCTGGCCGCGGGTGGCGGCGCAGTCGTCGAGGATGGTGAAGACCTTGTCGAAGCCGACCATGGCGAAGATCTCTTGCAGCCGGCTGTTGAGTCCGCAGAGGGTCAGCGCGCCTTCGCTGGCCTTGGCTCGCCGCCAGGCGCTGACCAGGCAGCGCAGCCCGCCGCTGTTGATGTAGGTCGCATGGGTCAGATCGACGACGAGGCTGACGTGGCCGTTGTCCAGCAGTTCGTTGAGCGCCTCTTCCAGCTTCGGCGTCAGGCTTTGGTCGAGGCGTCCGCTGATGCCGACCAGCCACGTATTGCTTTGGGGGAGTTTCTCCTGCCAGACGCTCATTGGTCGCCGTCCTTCTGTAGCTTCTTGACCATGACGAGTTGGTTGCCGTGGCGGCGGTCGGCCGTGTAGGTGACCTCATCCATCAGGTTACGGATGAAGTGCAGCCCCAGGCCGCCGATACGCATCTGGTCGGCCAGGTCATCGTGGCGCGATTCTCCCGAATCGCGTTCCGTGCCCACGTCCACGCCACCTCCGCCGATGGCCGGTGGCGGAGGCACGTTGCCGGGGTCGAAGGCCTGGCCGGTGTCGCGCAGGACAATGGTGAAATCGTCGTCATCCACGGCGTAGCTGATGGCGATGTCGCCGACGCCCTCCTCGCCATAGGCGTGCTCGATGATGTTGGTCGAGGCCTCGTCGCAGCACAGTTCCAGATGGAAGATGGTCTTGGCATCGAAGCCGGCATCGGCCGCGCCGGCGGCGACGAATTCGCAGATGCGCTTGATTTCCTTGTATCGTCCGGGAACGACGAGGAGTTGTTCCTGTGCCATCTCGCCCCGCTACCCGTTGGCAAGTAAAAGCCGACACCCGCCCGTGCCGCGGGCCGGTTCATCCTTCATCCCTCATCCCTCGAAAGGTGCAACTAGAAGCTGCCGACGGCGGCCGTCTCGCTGTCGAAAGTCTTGAAGACCGTGTTCAGGCCGGCCAGGGTCAGCACTTCGACGACGCGCTCGGACGGACTGGCCAGCAAAACGTCGCCGCGGTGCTTCTGGCACTCGCGCCAGAGGGCGACGATGGCCCGCAGGCCGGCGCTGCTGATGTATTCGACGCCGCTCAACTCCAGGACAACGTTGTGTTTGCGGCCGGCAACTTCCTTCAGGACGCGATCGAACTCGGCCGCGTTGCTGCTGTCAATGCGACCACTGACCCGCACCAGTTCTACCCGTTTCAAGTCCTCAACCTGAATGTCCACCAACGATTCGGCCATGTTCACCTGCCTCCTGCTTTCCAAAAATGTCCCGACTGCGATCCGGCCCGCTGCCGGCGGGCCACCCATCGGCCTGCTCCGGGGCCAGAGCGGGAGTTTCCCACTGAGCAGCCCGATTATAGCATAGGATCAGGCCAAAACGTCAATCGCGGGCAGGAATGGTATCATTCCGGTGACATGCACCTGCCCGCCGCCCCACTCACGGTCGAACTGAAAGCCCAGGCCGCCGCGCTGGGCTTCAACCGCGTTGGCGTCATCCCCGCCGTGCCCGCCCGCCGGCTCGACGCCTACCTGGCCTGGATCGCCGCCGGGCGACATGGCGAAATGGGCTACATGGCCCGGCCCGACCGCGTCGCCCGCCGCCGCGACCTCGGCGTGGTGTTGCCCGGCGTCCGCTCGTTGGTCGTCGTTGGCCTCGACTATGCCACCGCGCCGCCCCCGGCCGACATCGCCGCCGACCCGGCCCGCGGGCGCTTCTCCAATTACGCCTGGGGGGCGGACTACCACGACGTGATGGCGCCGCGGCTGGCTGCCCTGGGCGACTGGCTGCGCGGGCAGACGAATGGCCAGGTGGCCAGCCGCGCCTACGTGGATACCGGCGCGCTGCTGGAGCGCGACCACGGCGAGACGGCCGGCCTGGGCTTCACCGGTAAGAACACGCTGCTCATCGACCCGCGGGCCGGCTCGTGGTTCTTCCTGGGTGTGCTGCTGACGACGCTGCCGCTCGACTACGACCGGCCGCCGGCGGCGTCGCCATCGTGTGGGCGCTGCCGGCGCTGCCTGGATGCCTGTCCCACGGCCGCCTTCCCCGCGCCTTACGTCCTCGATGCGCGTCGCTGCATCTCCTATCTGACCATCGAACTGAAGGGCTGGATTCCGGCCGAGCTAAGGCCGCTGATGGGCAACTGGGTTTACGGTTGCGACGTTTGCCAGGCCGTCTGCCCGTTCAACCGCTTCGCCGCGCCGGCGGCCGAGGCCGTCTTTCGCCCGTCATCGTGGGAGACTGTCGCCCCGCCGCTGCTGGCCCTGTTGGCGCTGGACGACGACGGCTTCCGCCGCCGCTTTGCCCGTGGGCCGGTGGGGCGCATCGGCCGGGCGCGCCTGGTGCGCAATGCCTGTGTGGCCGCGGGCAACTG
>JAIBAS010000275.1 GCA_019695075.1 Promineifilum sp.
GCGACAACGTGAACCTGAAGGTGAAGTTGATCACCCCGGTGGCGTTGGAGGAAGGCCAGCGCTTCGCCATCCGCGAGGGCGGCCTGACCGTCGGCGCCGGCGTCATCACTAAGATTCTGGCCTAAGGCGAGCGAGGGAAACAGCATGTCGAAACAACGAATCCGCATCCGCCTGAAGGCGTACGATCATCGTGTTCTAGACCAGTCGGCCCGGCGTATCGTCGGCACGGCCGAGCGCACTGGCGCGCGGGTCATCGGCCCCGTGCCGTTGCCCACCCGGCTGGAGCGCTTCACGGTGCGCCGCAGCCCCTTTATTGACAAGGACTCGCAGGAGCACTTCGAGATCAGGACGCACAAGCGCCTGATTGACGTGATCAACCCCGACTCCAAGACGATCGATACGCTGATGCGGCTCAACCTGCCGGCGGGTGTCGATATCGAGATCTCGCTCTAAGAGGGAATTAGGAATTAGGAATTAAGAATTAGGAATTCAAGACCGTAACGCTGTGGAGCTTCATTCCTAATTCCTAATTCGTCATTCCTAATTACTCCGAGGTTGGTGAATCGTGAAAGGATTGATTGGCAAGAAAGTGGGCATGACGCAGGTCTTCGATGAGACCGGCGTTGTGACGCCGGTAACCATCATCCAGGCCGGGCCGTGCTTTGTCACCCAGGTCAAGGATGATAAGAACGACGGCTATAGCGCCGTGCAATTGGGCTATGGCGAAGTGTCGGCCAAGCGCCTGACCAAGGGCGAGCAGGGCCATCTGGGCATCGCCAAGCGGGGCAAGCGCGGCGGCAAGAACATTCCCGCCGTGCGCTACCTGCGCGAATTCCGCACCAACTCGGCCGGCGACTATGCCGTCGGCCAGCAGTTGACTGTGGCCCAGTTCGAGCCGGGCGAGAAGGTCGATGTGATCGGCAAGACGAAGGGGCGCGGGTTCACCGGCAACGTCAAGCGCCACAACTTCGCCGGTGGCGTGAAGACCCACGGCCAATCGGACCGCTGGCGCGCGCCCGGCTCCATCGGCTCGGCCACGGAGATGTCGCGCGTGCCCAAGGGCAAGCGCATGGCCGGCCATATGGGCAACGAACGCCAGACGGCGCAGAATCTCGTGGTTGTGCGGGTCGATCCCGAGCGCAACCTGATCGCCGTGCGGGGCGCAGTGCCCGGCGCGAAGGGTGGTCTGGTGATCATCCGGGACGCGGCCAAGGGCTAGGCAAGACGTTCGTTGGGAACGTCTCTACCCCCGCTGTGGGAGAGAGTAAGATGGAACTACCCGTTTATAACATGGCCGGCGAACAGGTGAGCACGCACGAGCTACCGGCCAGCATCTTCGAAGCCAATATTAACCGCGCCCTGATGCACCAGGCGCTCGTCCGGCAGCTGGCCAACGCCCGTCAGGGCACGCACAAGGCCAAGACGCGCGCGGAGGTCAACCGCTCGACGGCGAAGATCTATCGCCAGAAGGGCACCGGCCGCGCGCGCCACGGCAGCCGCAAAGCGCCCATTTTCGTCGGCGGCGGCAAGGCCCACGGCCCGCAGCCGCGCAAGTACACCAAGGCCATGCCGCGCAAAATGCGCCGGGCCGCGCTGTGCTCGGCGCTATCGGTCAGGGCCGGCGCGGGCGACATCGTCCTGCTGGATGATATCCAGATGGACGCGCCCAAGACGAAGACCGTGGCCATGCTGGTGAAGACGCTGACCAACGGCGAGAGCGCCCTGCTGTTGCTGCCGGAGCGCAACGAGACCGTCGAGAAGTCGGCGCGCAATCTGGAGCACGTCAAGGCGCTGCGGGCCAATTATCTGAATGTTCGCGATTTGCTGGGCTACAGCAAGATCGTCATGCCCCTGGCCGCGCTCGATGTCGTCTCCGGCTTCCTGGAGACGGACGAGGCCGGCGAGTGGGTGCTGGTCGATGACGGCGGCGACGCCGCGGGATCGGTGGAGGGCTAACATGCATTGGCGCGACATTATTCGCCGGCCGGTGGTGACCGAGAAGAGCAACTTCCTGGCCGATGTGAACAACCAATATACGTTCGTGGTTCATCCGCGCGCGAACAAGATGCAGGTGAAGCAGGCCATCGAACTGGCCTGGCCGAACGTGCGCGTGGAGAAGATCCGCATCGCCAACATGCCCGCCAAGCGCGCCCGCCGGCTGCGTCGGCTGACCATTCGTAAGTCGGGCTGGAAGAAGGCCATCGTCACGCTGCAGCCGGGCAGCCGCATCGACTTGTTCGAGGGCGTCTAAGCCGCAGCCTGGAGGAACCCATGCCTGTTAAAGTATTTAAGCCCACTTCGCCCGGCCGTCGCGACATGACTGGCTTCTCCTTCGAGGAGATCACCCGCACTGAGCCGGAGCGCAGCCTGGTGCGTGGTTTGCGCAAGCAGGCCGGCCGCAATATGCGCGGCAAGATCACCGTCCGGCATCAGGGCGGCGGCCACAAGCGCCTCTACCGCGAGATCGACTTCAAGCGCGACAAGCTGAACGTGCCCGCGCGCGTGGCGACCATTGAGTACGACCCGAACCGCTCGGCGCGCATCGCCCTGCTGGTCTACGCCGACGGCGAGAAGCGCTACATCCTGGCCCCGTTGGGCGTCAAGGTGGGCGACCAGCTCATTAGCGGCCAGAAGGCGGAGATTCGCCCCGGCAATACGCTGCCGCTGCGCAACATCCCTCTGGGCACGACGATTCACAACATCGAGCTGTACCCCGGGCGGGGCGGCCAGCTGGTGCGTTCGGCCGGTGTGTCGGCCCAGCTGATGGCCAAGGACCACCCGCAGTACGCTACCATTCGCCTGCCATCCGGCGAAGAGCGCTACGTCGCCCAGGAGTGCCTGGCCACCATCGGCCAGGTTGGCAACGTCGAGCACGGCAACATCAAGCTGGGCAAGGCGGGGCGCAAGCGTCATCTGGGCGTGCGGCCTTCTGTCCGTGGCTCGGCCATGACTCCGCGCGACCATCCTCATGGTGGTGGCGAGGGCGCTGCGCCCATCGGCATGGCCAGCCCGAAGACGCCGTGGGGCAAGGTGGCGTTGGGCCAGCGGACGCGCAAGAACAAGGCGACGGACAAGTACATCTTCCGTCGGCGGGGAAAGAAGCGCAGATAGGTTCTAGGTTCCAGGTTCCAGAGACCAGGGTAAGAGCACTCTTCCCCGGCCCCCGGTTCCCAGCCCCTAGCTCCTAGGAGAACAACATGTCACGTTCACTCAAAAAAGGGCCATTTATCGATCCGAAACTGCTCAAGAAAGTTGAGGATCTGAATACAGCGCGCAAGCGCCAGGTGATCCGGACATGGTCGCGGGCCAGCACCATCTTCCCGCAGATGGTCGGCCACACGATCGCCGTCTACGACGGCCGCCGCCACATCCCGATCTACATCACCGAGAATATGGTTGGCCACAAGCTGGGCGAATTCGCGCCGACGCGCACGTTCCGCGGCCACGTGGCCAAGTCGGAGAAGAAGGGACGGAAGTAATCATGGCCGAGACATCTGGGAATGCATTTGAAGTCCGGGCGACGGTTCGGCACATTCCGATGAGCACGCAGAAGGTGCGACTGGTCGTGAATGCCGTCCGCGGCATGGGAGCGTCGAAGGCGCTGGATACCCTGCGCTTTATGCCCCAATACGCCGCCGAGCCGGTGTTCAAGCTGATCTCGTCGGCCGTTGCTAACGCCGAGGAGAACTACGGGCTGGAGATGGACGAGCTGGTCGTCAGCGAGATTTGGGCCGACGAAGGCCCGCGCCATCGCAAAGCGCCGCACGGCGGGCGGTTCGCCGGCCGCGGTCGCTTCCGCCCCATCGTCCGGCGGTCATCGCACATCACGGTCGTGCTGGCGGAGCGCGAGACGGCCTAGTGGGCTATTCGGTAGCCCGCGCATCGGAGGATTAAGTTGGGACGCAAAGTACATCCAGTAGGCTTTCGGTTGAAGTCGATCCGCGACTGGAACGCCCGGTGGTATGCCGAGGGCGGCCGCTATCGCGACCTGCTCCATGAAGACATCGCCATTCGCCGCATGGTCAAGCAAGACCTGGGCGCGGCCGGCGTCGCCAAGGTTGAGATCGAGCGTTTCCCGAACCAGGTTCAGGTGACGATCCACACGGCGCGGCCGGGCATTGTCATCGGGCGCAAGGGCGCGGCGGTCAAGGACTTGCGTCAGAAGCTGAAGGACCTGACCGGCAAGACCGCGCGCGTCGAGGTGGAGGAGATTACCCAGCCCGACGCCAACGCGCAGCTCATCGCCGAGAACATCGCCGGCCAGCTCGAGCGGCGCATCAGCCACAGCCGGGCCATGAAGCGGGCCATCCTGCAGGCCATGCGCGCCGGCGTGAAGGGCATTCGCATCGAGGCCAGCGGCCGGTTGGCCGGCTCGGAAATGGCCCGCAACGAGAAGCTGTGGGAAGGGCGCGTGCCGCGCAACATGATTCGCGCCAACCTGGACTATGGCTTCGCCGAAGCCCTGACCACCTATGGCCGCATCGGCATCAAGGTGTGGGTCTACAACGGTGAGATCCTGCCCCAGCGCGTGGAAGCGACCGACGTTTATATTAGCGAGTAATGGCCGGTGGCCGCGCGGCGCGGCCGGGGCAAGCGCCCCCGCGCCGGCCGCCGACGACTGACCAAGCGGAGAGAGTCACATGTTAATGCCGAAACGCGTCAAATATCGCAAGCAGTTCCGGGGCCGGATGCGCGGCATGGCCAAGGGCGGTTCCACGCTGCTGATCGGCGAGTACGGCTTGCAGGCGCTGGAGCCGGGCTGGATCACCAGCCGCCAGATCGAGGCCATTCGCCGCTCGATCGTGCGCCAGATGCGCCGCCGTGGTAAGTACTGGGTGCGCATCTTCCCCGACAAGCCGGTGACGGCCAAGCCGGCCGAAACCCGCATGGGCAAGGGCAAAGGCTCGGTCGACCACTGGGTCGCCGTAGTCAAGCCGGGGCGCATCATCTTCGAGATCGCCGAAGTGCCCGCCGACATCGCCCTGGAGGCGTTGCGTTCGGCCAGCTACAAGCTGCCCATCAAGACGCAGGTTGTCTCGCGCGAGGAGGCTCTGTAATGGCCAGCATCGTCGAACTGAACCAGATGAGCAACGACAAGCTCGAGAAGACGCTGGAGGAAGCGCGCGAGGAACTGTTCAACCTGCGCTTCCAGGTGGCGTCGGCCCGGCTGGAAAATACCGCCCGCCTGAAGCAGGTGCGGCGCGAGGTTGCCCAGGTGGAGACGGTGCTGCACCAGCGCCGTCTGGCCACGGAAGCGGCCGCCGCCGAACCGGCCATCGCTGAGCGTCTGAGCGGCAAGGAATGGCAGGCCAATACGCGCTACGTCTACGAGGACAGCGCCTGGCAGGTCGAATTCAACGACAAGGGCGGCAAGAAGCTGGCCACGGTCTGGGTGAACCTGAATAAGGCTCAGCCCAAGAGCCGCGGGGCCAAGCAGCCGCAGCTGGTCGTTCGCCACGAGGTGGCACGCTAGGGCAATCTCGCCGCTGGCGTCCGACAGTGAGGTTACTTAAGATGAGAGAGCAGCGTAAACGACTCGTGGGCGTTGTGACCAGTGACAAGATGGACAAGACGATCGTCGTCTCCGTGTCGACGACCAAGCGCCACCCGATCTATGGCAAGGTCTTCAGCCGGGTCACGAAGTACAAGGCGCACGACGAGAACAACGAGTGCCGCGTGGGCGACCGCGTGGAGATCATCGAGTCGCGGCCCTATAGCCGCGAGAAGCGGTTCGCGCTCGTCTCCATTCTGGAGCGGGCTGAGTAAGCGAGGCATTCCATGATTCAGAAGGAAAGTCGACTCAACGTCGCCGATAATTCGGGCGCGCGCGAGCTGTTGGTGATCCAGGTCATGGGCGGGTCGCGTCGCCGCTATGGCACGGTTGGCGATGTGGTTACGGCCACGGTCAAGAAGGCCACGCCGAACGCCAACGTTAAGAAGAGCGCCGTGGTGAAGGCGGTCATCGTGCGCACGACCAAAGAATATAAGCGCGAGGACGGCAGCTACATCCGCTTCGACGACAATGCCGCCGTCATTCTGGACGCCGAAGGCAAGAACCCGGTCGGGACGCGCATCTTCGGCCCGGTGGCGCGCGAGCTGCGCGACAAGGGCTTCGGGCGTATTCTGTCCCTGGCGCCGGAATCGCTGTAATTACGAATTTGGAATTACGAATTACGAATACAACTCTTCATTCCTAATTCCTAATTCCTAATTCCTAATTGGTAAGGTGAGTGATGCGAATCAAAGTCAACGATACGGTCGAGGTGATCTCCGGCAACTTCAAGGGCGTGCGCGGCACGGTGCAGCGCGTCTACCCGGCCAAGCAGATGATCGTCATCTCCGGGGTCAACATCGTCAAGAAGCACCAGAAGTCGCGGCCGACCGGCGGTCGTTCGCGCGCCCAGGGCGGCATCATCGAGTTTGAAGCGCCGATTCACATCTCCAAGGTCATGCTGGTCGAGGGTGGTGCGAAGACCCGTGTCGGACTGCGGCGCGATGAGAACGGCCGGCCTGTGCGCTACTCGAAGAAGAGCGGCGCGGAGCTGGATTAACAAGCAGAGTAACTAAGGTGAGCCAGGCGGCCCACAACGGCGGGACAGAACCGAATCCGCCGCGGCCGGCCTGCTACTCAGCCTGGAGGTATCAGAATGGCAACCAACTTTACGCCGCTGCCGGAGCTATACCGCAACGAGGTCATCCCGGCGCTGATGAAGGAGTTCAACTACTCCAGCGTCATGCAAGTGCCGCGGATTTCCAAGGTCGTGGTTAATGTCGGCCTGGGCGAAGCGCTCGATAACGCCAAGGCGATCGAGTTTGCGACCAATGACATCACCAATATCACCGGCCAGAAGCCTGTGCTGACGAAGGCCAAGCGCTCCATCGCCGGCTTCAAGCTGCGCGAGGGCCGCATCATTGGCCTGAAGGTGACGCTGCGCGGCGAGCGGATGTGGGCCTTCCTGACCCGCCTCATCCACGTGGCGCTGCCACGTACGCGCGACTTCCAGGGCATTTCGCCGGAGGCCTTCGACGGCCGCGGCAACTACACCCTGGGCCTGCGCGAACAATTGATCTTTCCCGAAGTCGACTACGATAAGATCGACAAGATTCGGGGCATGGAAGTGACCATCGTCACCACGGCCCCGACCGACGACGAGGGACGACGTCTGCTGGCGTTGATGGGAATGCCTTTCCGGCGCGAGATCGCGGAGGCGGCCTAAGCGCAACGGTGCGCGAGGTAATTGACGAACGGAAGTTCGTGGACGAACAGGAGTTCGCGAGATGGCGAAGAAATCGATGATTGCACGTGAAACAAAGCGGAAGTACCGGGTCCGCGTCCGCAACCGCTGCCAGCTGTGCGGCCGTCCCCGTGGCTATATCCGCCGGTTTGGCCTGTGCCGGATTTGCTTCCGGGAGCAGGCGTTGAAGGGCAACATCCCGGGCGTCGTCAAGTCGAGTTGGTAGAGGTGCGCTATGTCTATGACTGATCCGATTGCCGACATGTTGACGCGGATGCGCAATGCCCTAGACCGGCAGCAGCCGACGGTGGCCATGCCCCATTCCAAGATGAAGGTGGCCATTGCCGACGTGCTGAAGAACGAGGGCTACATTGAGAGCTATGAGGTTCTGCCGGCGAACACAACGCCGCAGGCCAAGTTCCCCACGCTGATCATTCGCCTGCGCTACGTGGGCGGCCGGCGCGAGCGTCGCTCGGTCATCAACGGCCTGCAGCGCGTCAGTTCGCCGGGGCGGCGCATCTACGTGGGAAAGCGCGAGATTCCCTGGGTGCTCAGTGGCATGGGCGTCTCTATCCTGACGACCTCGCGCGGGGTCATGACCGACCAGAAGGCCCGCCAGCTCGGCCTCGGTGGCGAGTTGCTGTGCAAGGTGTGGTAGGGTAGATCAAGAACGAAACGAGTCGCGGTCTGACCGCGCTACGGAATCCGGCGCGCCGGCCCGCTGTGGCCGGCCAGACCGGGGAGGAATGATGGAATGTCGCGAGTAGGTAAGGCGCCAATACAACTGCCCAAGGGCGTGAGCGTCGATATCGACGGCTCGACGGTGGCGGTCAAGGGGCCAAAGGGCGCGTTGACCCGCACCTTGCACCCTGACATGGCGATCGCCATCGAGGACGGCGTGTTGCGCGTGACGCGGCCGAGCGATAGCCGGCAGCACCGCTCCCTGCACGGCCTGACGCGGGCGCTTCTCAATAACATGGTCACCGGCGTCAGCGCCGGCTACACCCGCGTCTTGCAGATCGAGGGCGTCGGCTACCGCGCCGAGCTGGACGGCAAGAACCTGGTGCTCTACGTGGGCTATTCCCACCCGGTGCGCTTCGCCCCGGAGCGGGACATCGCCTTCGCCGTCGAAGAACGCGGCCGCCGCGTCATCATCAGCGGCACCGACAAGGAGTTCCTTGGCGAAGTGGCCGCCCGTGTGCGCAAGACGCGCCCGCCTGAGCCGTATAAGGGCAAGGGCATTCGCTACGACAACGAGGTCGTCCGCCGCAAGGCCGGCAAGACCGGCAAGGTCTAATAGAGGGTACGATGGCACAGAACAGCAACGCAGCACGGAAGCGCCGTCAGCGGCGTATCCGCATGAGGATTTCGGGCACGCCGGAGCGTCCGCGGCTGAACGTCTTCCGTAGCCTGGAGCACATCTACGCCCAGGTGATCGACGACGTCGCCGGCAACACGCTGGCCGCCGCCTCGACCCTGGACAAGGAACTGGCCGGGCAGTTGGACGGCAAGAAGAAGCGGGAGCAGGCCGCGCTGGTCGGCAAGCTCGTGGCCCGGCGGGCGCTGGACGCGGGCATTCAGGAAGTGGTCTTCGATCGGGGCGGCTATCTCTACCACGGCCGCATCAAGGCCCTGGCCGATGGCGCGCGCGAAGGCGGCCTGAAGCTGTAGTGATCGACGAGGAGTCCAGACATGGGACAAAGAAGACAGCAACGCTTTGCGGAGCAGAAAGACGAATTCGATGAGCGCATCATCGACATCGCGCGCGTGGCCAAGGTCGTCAAGGGCGGCCGCCGCTTCGCCTTCCGGGTGACGGTCGTCGTCGGCGACAACCGCGGCAAGGTCGGCGTTGGCATTGGCAAGGCCCGCACCGTGCCCGACGCCATCCGCAAGGCCCTGGAAGCGGCGCGCAAGAACATGGTGGCGGTGCCGATCTACGGCTCGACCATTCCGCACGAGGTCATCGGCCAGCACGGCGCGGCGCGCGTCATGCTGAAGCCGGCCTCGCCCGGCACCGGCGTCATCGCCGGCGGTGGCGTGCGCGCGGTCATTGAGGCCGCCGGCTACCGCGACATCCTGACCAAGTCGCTAGGCAGCTCCAACGTCCTCAACGTCATGATGGCGACGATGGACGGCCTGGATCGCCTGATGGACATGCGCCAGATCGCGCTGGATCGCGGCAAAGACCCGGCCGAGGTCACACCGTTTTGGGGGCGCAAGTAATGGCCACGCTACGCATTACCTATAGTAAGAGCGCCATCGGCTACACGGAGCGCCAGAAGGCCACCATTAAGGCCCTGGGCTTCACGCGGCTGAATCAGACGCTGGAGAAAGAAGACACGCCCGCGCTGCGCGGCATGCTCAATGCCGTCAGCCACCTGCTGACCGTCGAGGAAGTCACGACCGAGAAGGGTTTGGCCAAGGAGGTCAAGTGACATGAAGTTGAATGAACTAGGCCCGAGCGAGGGCGCGAAGAAGTCGCGCAAGCGCGTCGGCCGGGGTATTTCCGCCGGCCAGGGCAAGACAGCCGGCCGGGGCACCAAGGGTCAGGGCGCGCGCAGCGGCGGCGTCAAAGGCGCCTACTTTGAAGGCGGCCAGTTGCCTCTGGCGCGGCGTCTGCCCTTCAAGCGCGGCTTCACCAACATCCGCCGCGTCGAGTACAAGGTCGTCAACCTGCAACGGCTGGCCGAATGTGACTTCGAGGGCGAAACCGTGACGCCGGAACTGATGGCTGAGTTCGGCCTGCTGAAGAAGGCCACCGACCCGGTCGTGGTGTTGGGCGAGGGCGAACTGAGCGTGGCGCTGACTGTGCAGGCCCATCGCTTCTCGGCGTCGGCCAAAGAGAAGATCGAGGCTGCCGGCGGCATCGCTGAGATCGTTCCCTACAGCGCCGTGAAGACGACTGAGGATACGCAGGCTCCGTAGGAGACATGCCATGATTGAATCAGTGCGCGCGGCGTTCACGCTGCCCGACCTGCGGCGACGCATCCTGTTCACCATCGCGATGTTGGTCATCTATCGCTTGCTGGCCAACATCCCCGTGCCCGGCGTCGACTTGCAGGCCTGGCTGGTGTTCACCTCCCAGCGGTCGGGTAACTCGGTCGTCGACTTCCTCGACCTGCTGTCGGGCGGCGCGGTCAGCAACTTCTCGGTGATGGCTATGGGCGTCTACCCCTACATCACCGCGTCGATTATCATCCAGCTGCTGACGCCCATCATCCCGCAGTTTGAAGAACTACAATCGGAGGGCGAGTCGGGCCGGAACAAGCTGAACCGCTATACCTACTTCCTGACCGTGCCGCTGGCGTTCTTGCAGGCCGTGGGCCAGATTCGTCTGGTCGGGGCCAGCCTGACGGGCGGCGTCGAGTCGATCATGCCGAACTTCGGCTTTACCGGCGCGAACCTGTTGCCGACGCTGACCACTTTGGTGGCCATGGTCGGCGGCACGATGTTCGCCATCTGGCTGGGCGAGCGCATCACCGAAGACGGCGTCGGCCAGGGCATTTCGCTGATCATCTTCGGCGGCATCGTCTCGCGCATTTTCCCCAACGTGGCCCAGATGTTCACGCTGGAAACCGCCGCCGCGCGGATTTTCTCCATCATCACGTTCCTGCTCTATCTGGTGCTGACCGTGCTGGTCATCGTCATCATCCAGGAGGGGCAGCGAAGAATTGCCGTGCAATATGGGCGGCGGGTGCGCGGACGTAAGATTTATCAGGGCCAGAGCACCTATATTCCGTTGAAGGTCAACACCGCGGGCATGATCCCGATCATCTTCGCGCAGTCGATTCTGACCTTCTTCCCGCTCATCGCCGGCCTCTTTGTCAGCGGCAGCGGCAGCGTCGTTGACAACATCGCCTCGGCGATCGGCCGCTTCGGCACGCAACAGGATGTTTCCACCGCCCCGGTGGCTTTCACCGTCTACTGGGTGCTGTACTTCATCCTCGTTGTCGCCTTCACGTTCTTTTACACCGACGTCATGATCCGGCAGCAGAACCTGCCGGAGACACTCCAACGTCAGGGCGGGTTCATCCCCGGCATCCGGCCGGGCAAGCGCACCGAGAACTACATCATGTCGGTCGTCCGGCGGATCACGCTCATCGGCGCGCTGTTCCTGGGCCTGATCGCCGTGCTGCCGGGCATCATGGCGGTTATCGCTCTGGTGCTGCAAATCCCTGGCCTGGAGCGCAGCGTCCTGGTCATCAGTGGTTCGGGTCTTATCATCGTCGTCGGCGTGGTCGTCGATACGATGCGTCAACTGGAAGCGCAATTGCTGATGCGCCATTACGAGGGGTTCTTGAAATCGTAATCGTAGTGTCCAGTATTCAGTAAGCAGTATTCAGTGTCCAGTAAGCAGACTGAATACTGGATACTGGATACTGACCTACTGACAACGGGGGCAGCCATGAAGTTCATCATCCTGATTGGCCCGCCAGGAGCCGGCAAGGGTACTCAGGCTAAACTGTTGGAACAGACGTTGGGTCTGCCGCAGGTGTCGACAGGGGATTTGTTTCGTTACAATCTGAAGAACGCGACCGAGTTGGGCAAGCTGGCCCAGACCTATATGGACAAGGGCGAGCTGGTGCCGGACTCGGTGACGGTGGCGATGGTGAAGGATCGCCTGTCGCAGCCGGACGCGGCCAACGGGGCCATCCTCGATGGCTTTCCGCGGACGACTGTGCAGGCCGACGCGCTGGAAGCGCTGCTGGCGGAGCTGGGCGGTCATATCGCCGTGGTGCCCCACATCGTGGTGGACCACGAGGAGCTTGTCCAGCGTCTGCTGAAGCGCGCCCAGATCGAAGGCCGCGCCGACGACAGCGAAGACACCATCCGCACCCGGATGCGTGTCTATGAAGAGCAGACGAAGCCGCTGCTGGACTACTATGCCCAGCGCGGGCTGGTGATCGAGGTGAACGGCCAACAGGGCGTTGAGTGCGTTCAGAATGACCTGCGTCAAGTGATTATGCAGGCGGCGTAGCGCGAGGCCACACGCCCGCGCCGCGCGAGGAGTAAGCGAACATGAAGGTATCATCGTCGATTAAGCGGCGTTGTCCGAAGTGCAAGATTATCAAGCGGAACGGCGTGGTGCGTGTGATTTGCAGCGATCCGAATCACAAGCAGCGTCAAGGTTAAGGGAGAGGCAGCATGGCACGTATTGCGGGTGTTGACATTCCGCGCAACAAGCGCGTTGAGGTCAGCCTGACCTATATCTACGGCATCGGCCGCACGACCAGCCAGCACATCTTGCAGCAGGCCGAAGTGAACCCCGACACGCGGGTCCGCGACCTGTCGGAGGCGGAGGTCACGCGCCTGCGCCAGCTGGTTGAGAAAGAGCACACGGTCGAGGGCGACCTGCGGCGCGAAGTGGCGATGAACATCAAGCGCCTGGGCGAGATTGGCTGCTACCGTGGCCAGCGCCACCGCCGGCATTTGCCCGCGCGTGGCCAGCGCACGCGCACCAATTCGCGCACGAGCAAAGGCCCGAAGAAGACTGTGGCCGGCCGCGGCCGTCGCAAGGGCGGCAAGTAATTCGAACGACAAGCGGCGAACTGCGAACGACGAACGCCCCGCGGCGCTGTCGTTCGCGGTTCGCTGCCGTGTGGAGGTACGATGGGACGCAGAAGACAAGCACAAGCAGCAACGCGCAAGAAAGCGCGCAAGATGGTGCCGAAGGGGCAAGCCCATATTTTTGCCGCTTTCAATAACACCATTGTGACGATTACGGACACCAAAGGCAACACCGTGGCCTGGTCCAGCTCCGGCGCGTCCGGCTTCAAGGGTTCGCGCAAGAGCACGCCCTACGCCGCGCGTCTGGCCGGCCAGAACGCCGCCCGCATCGCCGTGGAGAACGGGGTGCAGGAAGTGGACGTTGTGGTGAAAGGCCCCGGCCCCGGCCGCGAGGCCGCCATTCGTTCGATCCAGGCCAGCGGCATCCGGGTCACGTCCATCCAGGACATTACGCCCGTGCCGCACAACGGCTGCCGGCCGCCGAAGAAGCGCCGCATTTAGGATTTTTCATCGGCCCGGCCGCGGAGTGGGAAGAAGGGTTGCCACGCCCGTAAACCGCTTGCGGCTGGTATAGCGGGCTGCCGGCCCGCGCTAGATTCTGGAGGTAAGCAAGTTGGCGCGTTATACAGGGCCTGTGTGCCGGTTGTGCCGGCGCGAGGGCGAGAAACTATTCCTGAAAGGGTCGCGTTGTCTGACCCCCAAGTGTTCTGTCGAGCGCCGGGGGTATCCGCCCGGTCAGCATGGCAAGGAAAATCAATTCCGTCGCGGTCGCGCTTCGGACTATTTGCTCCAGTTGCGCGAAAAGCAGAAGGCGCGCCGCATCTACGGCGTGCTGGAGCGCCAATTCGGCCGCTATTTCGAGCGCGCCTCGCGCGCCAAGGGTCTGACCGGCTATAACCTGTTGGCCACCCTGGAGCAGCGGCTCGACAACGTGGTCTATCGTCTGGGCCTGGCCGATTCGCGCGCGCAGGCGCGCCAGCTGGTCCAGCATGGCCACATCATGCTAAATCATCGCAAGACCAATATCCCGTCGGCTTTGGTGTCGCCGGGCGATGTCGTGTCGGTGCGCCCGGAAAGCACGCGCCGGACCTACTTCAAGGACCTGCGCCAGAACCTGGACGACCGCCGCGTGCCGCGCTGGTTGGCCGTGGACGCCGCCAGCCTGTCGGGGCGCGTGTTGCACATGCCCGCCCGCGAGGATATCGATATCTCGCTCAACGAGCAGTTGATCGTCGAGTACTACTCGCGCTAAAAGCGCCTACATGACAGTCGAGTACGATGCTCATGAATGTAGCTCGTCATTCGAGGGAGATGAATCGCCTTGGCAATCAATAACCTAGTCATGCCAAAGATCCAAAGCTCGGCCATGTCGGCGGAGTACGGCCGGTTTATCATCGGCCCACTGGAGCGCGGCTATGGCACAACGCTGGGCAATGCGTTGCGGCGCGTCTTGCTGGCCTCGTTGCCCGGCGCGGCGGTGACGTCCATCCGCGTCACCGATGTGCCGCACGAGTTCTCGGCTATCCCCGGCGTGCGCGAGGATATGATGCAGTTCATCCTGCACATCAAGCAGTTGCGCCTGCGCCTGGTCAATACCGACATCGCCCGCATGCGCCTGGAAGTGCAAGGGGCCGGCCCTGTCACCGCCGCCGACATCCAGACGCCGCCGGAAGTGGAAATTATTAACCCTGACCTCTACCTGTTCACGGTCGACTCCGACGATACCTTCCTGGAAGTGGAGATGATGGCGGAAACGGGGCGGGGCTACTCGCCCGCCGAAGAGCGCGGCCGCCTGCCCATCGGCGAGCTGCCCGTTGACTCCATCTTCAGCCCCATCCGCCGCGTGTCCTACGATGTGGAGAAGACGCGCGTGGGCCAGGTGGCCGACTACGACCGCGTGGTGATGGAGATCTGGACCGATGGCACGATGAAGCCCGAAGAGGCGCTGGCCCAGGCGGCGCAGTTGCTCATGCAGCACCTGCGGCCCGTCGCCGGCGTCAGCGAAGAGAGCTTCGCGGCCATCGAAGAAGAGCGCCCCATGGAAATGATCCCCAACGAGATCTACGACACGCCCATCGAACAGCTCGACCTGAGCGTGCGTGTCTTCAACTCGCTCAAGCGGACGGGGATCACCAAGGTGGGCGAGATGCTGGAAATGCTGGATCGGGGCGAAGAGACGATGTTGGCCATCCGCAACTTCGGCGAGAAGTCGTTGGATGAGCTGAAGCAGCAGCTTCGCCTGAAGGGCTTCCTGGCCGAAGAGGACGAGGCCAAGCGGTCGGCGTAGCGTGGGGAATTGCCCCCAGGCGCGAGATGGCTCGCGCGGAGGACATGAGAAATGCGACATCAAAAGCATGGCCGCAAGCTCGGCCGGGATACAGGTCAGCGCAACGCGCTGCGCCGCAACCTAATCGCCGACTTGCTGTGCTTCGAACAAATCACAACGACAGAGGCCAAGGCGCGTACCATTCGCCCCGAGGCCGAGAAGATGATCACCCTGGCCAAGCGCGGTCTGGCGCAGGCGGGCGAGCGGCCGGAGGCCGTCGTCCATGCCCGGCGCACGGCCGCCTCGCGTCTGCCCAACGTGCGGACACAGGAACTGGAAGACGGCACGTTCGAGGATATCGACGTGGTGCGCAAGCTCTTTGACGAAATTGCGCCGCGCTACGCGCAGCGCCCCGGCGGCTATACGCGCATGGTCAAGATCGGCCGCCGACCGGGCGACAATGCCGACATGGCCGTCCTGATGCTGGTCAGCGACTAACCGGCCGGCAGCGTGGACGGCGCGAGGCCCCGCAGCTTCCGGGCGACCGTTCAGTACGACGGCAGCGCTTATCAGGGCTTCCAGCGCCAACGGCGCGGCCCCCGCGGCGAGGGCGCGTCCATCCAGGAGGAACTGGAGGGCGCGCTGGCCCGGCTGGCCGGCCACCCGGTGCGGGTGACCGGGGCCGGGCGCACCGACACCGGCGTGCATGCGCTGGGGCAGGTGGTGGGATTTACAATCGATTGGCCGACTGGGCGCGGCGACGCCGCCCTGTTGCGGGCGCTGAATGCTCACTTGCCGCCGGACATCGCCATCAGCGCGCTGTCCGAGGCGCCGGTGGGCTTCCACCCCCGCTTCGACGCGCGGCGGCGGACGTATGAGTACCGGGTCGTGAACACGCCCGTGCGCCAGCCGCTGCTGCGCCAGCGGGCGTGGCACGTGGTCGCGGCGCTGGACGAAGGGCGGATGAACGCCGCGGCGGCGCTGCTGCCGGGCGTCCACGACTTCGCTACGTTCGGCCGCGCGCCGGTTGGCGATAACACGGTGCGCGAGGTCTACCTGGCCGAGTGGCGGCGCGAGGGCGATATGTTGCTCTTTCGCATCTGCGCCAATGCGTTCTTGTATCGCATGGTGCGCAGCCTGGTCGGTAGCCTGCGCAAGGTCGGCGAGGGGCGATGGTCGGTGGACGACTTTGCCGCGGCCCTGGCGGCGTGCGACCGGAAGCGGTCGGCGTCGGCCGCGCCGGCCCACGGTCTGTATCTGGTGGCGGTGGAATACGATTCGGCTGTGGCTGAGTAAGCTTTGGCCGAGCAAATAGATGGACATGCGGCGAGCCGCTGAGACCCGGCGGTAGGCCGGTGGAGGAATTGAGATGAAGACATACGTAACCAAACCGGCAGATGTCGAGCGCGCTTGGTACGTGGTAGATGCCGAGGGGCAGACGCTGGGCCGGCTGGCCTCGTCCGTGGCCACGGTCCTGCGCGGCAAGCACAAGCCGATCTACAGCCCGTCGGTCGATTGCGGCGACTACGTCATCGTCGTCAACGCCGATAAGATCGCCGTCACCGGTCGCCGGCTGGAGCAGAAGCGCTACTATCGCCACTCGCTCTACATCGGCGGCCTGAAGGAGATCAGCCTGCGCGACCAGTTGCAGCAGCACCCGGAGCGCGTCATCGAGTCGGCCGTGCGCGGCATGTTGCCCAAGAACGCGCTGGGCCGCAAGATGTTCAAGAAGTTGAAGGTCTACGCCGGCGGCGAACACCCGCACGCGGCGCAGATGCCGCAGCCGATGGAGCTTTAGCGCTAGAGACGCTGAGGATACGCACAAGAGGAACACATGAGCGAGTATTACGAAGGGATCGGCCGGCGCAAGGAAGCCTCGGCGCGCGTGCGCATCTTCGTGCGCGACGCCGGGCAGGCCGAAGCGCCGACGTTTGTCGTCAATGACAAGCCGGTGGAAGAGTACTTCCCGCGCTACGGCGACTACCTGACCCTCGTCGGCCCGTTGGAGTCCAGCGGCCTGATGGGGCGGGTTGATGTCACCGTGCAGGTGCAGGGCGGTGGCATCACCGGGCAGACGAGCGCCGTCCGTCTGGGGCTGGCGCGCGCCCTGGTCAAGTACGACGAGAACCTACGCACGCCGCTGCGCTCGGGCGAACACCTGACACGCGACGCCCGCGTGAAGGAACGCAAGAAGCCCGGCCTGAAGCGCGCGCGCAAGGCGCCGACGTACACCAAGCGTTAAGCGGGATGCAGCCCGCCGGCGCGGCCCGCCGCCGCGCCCCATTCGCATGACCATCACCATTGTTGGTCTCGGCCCAGGAGATGCCGGCCTGATCACCCGTCAGGCCTGGCATCTCCTTTCGGCGGCCGAGGCCGTCACCCTGCGCACCCGCCGCCACCCGGCCGTGGCCGGCTTGCCCGCCCACTTGCATCTCCGCAGCTTCGATGACATCTATGACACGGCCGAGGACTTCGGCGCGGTCTACCAGCGTATCGCCGACGAGGTGCTGCGACTGGGGCGCGCCGGCGAGGTCGTCTACGCCGTGCCCGGCCACCCCTTTGTGGGCGAGGCGACGGTGACGGCCATTGCGCGCGGCGCGGCCGAGGCGGGCATCCCGGTCGAGATCATCGCCGGGCTGAGCTTCGTCGAGCCGACGCTGGCCGCGCTGGGCATCGACGCGCTCGACGGCTTGCAGCTCTTCGACGCCATCGAGTTGGCCGGCTATCTCTACCCGCCCATCAACCCGGACGTGCCCGTCTTGCTGGGGCAGGTCTACAGCCGTCTGCTGGCCGGGGAGCTGAAGGCGGCGCTGATGAGCATCTACCCGCCGGAGCAGCCCGTAGCCCTCGTCCACGCCGCTGGCGAGGCCGAGCAGCGCGTCGAGCACCTGGCCTTGCACGAATTCGACCGCAGCGAGCACATCGACCACCTGACGAGCCTCTACGTCCCCGCGCTGCCGGTTAAGGCCGGCCTGACGGCCCTGGCCGAGACGGTGGCGGTGCTGCGCAGCCCCGATGGCTGCCCGTGGGATCAGGAGCAGACCTCGCAGAGCCTGCGCGAGGGCTTCCTGGAGGAGGCCTATGAGGCCCTGGCGGCCATCGACGCCGAGGACGACGCCAATCTGCGCGAGGAACTGGGCGACCTGCTTTACCACATCGTCATGCAGACGCAGATCGCCGCCGAGGCCGACAGCTTCACCCTGACCGAGGTCATCACCGGCATCGAGGCCAAGCTGAAGCGCCGCCATCCCCACGTCTGGGGCGACTGGCAGGTGAGCAGTTCGGCCGACGTGCTGCGCAACTGGGAGATCCTGAAGCAGCGGGAGAAGGACGACGCCGGCGCGACGGTCGCGTCGGTACTCGACGGCATCCCGCCGGCTCTGCCGGCGCTGGCCCGTTCGCAGAAGATTCAGGGCCGGGCGGCCAACACCGGCTTCGACTGGCCCGACATCGAGGGCGTCTTCGACAAGCTGGCCGAGGAAGTGGCCGAGGTGCGCGCCGCGGCCACGGCCGACGAGAAGCGGGCCGAACTGGGCGACGTGCTCTTCGTCGTCGTCAACCTGGCCCGCTGGTTGGGCGTGGACGCTGAGACGGCGCTGCGCGAGGCCAACGAGCGCTTCATGGCGCGTTTCCGCGGGGTTGAGGGGCTGGCGGCCGAGCGTGAGCTGAACTTGTCGTCGCTGTCCTTCGCGGCCCTGGATGACCTGTGGCGTGAGGCCAAGGCGGCCCTTGCGCAATCGGACGTAGCTGATAGCATTACGGGCGAACCGGAGTAGTTCCGGTGCGTCATAGACCGTGACAACAGTACTCAACATCGTCCTTTTGTCGCTGGCGGCCCTGGCGGCCCTGGGAGCCTTGGTCTTTCTATTCAGGGGGCTGGGCGCTCGCTCCAGGATCAACCGCCAGGCTTACAGCGTCGGCCAAGTGGAAGCCAGACGGACAACCGCGCTGAACTGGATTCGGGCGGGCTTTCTGGCCGTTGCTGCCCTGGTGTTCTTCGGCATCTTCCTGGCCCGGCCGCTGCTGACCGGCCGCGCCGCCGACCCGACCCCCGCGCCCACGCAACCCGTCGCCACGCAACCCGTGGCCACGCCCGCGCCCCAGACCTCGCCCGAAG